>CAJGCF010000103.1 GCA_904501865.1 uncultured Clostridia bacterium | reverse complement strand
GCGTCGGCATTTCTCTATTTTATTATCTGCGCGAGCTCTTTGAGGCGCTCGGAGGTTGAGGTGTTGCTGACTACGTTGAGGAAAAGCACATCGTCAATCCCGTTGCTTGTAACGAAGTCTGCAAGATCTCCGCTCCACGCGCGGTAATCTATAACGTAGACGTATTCGTAAGAATCCACAAGGAATGGAACGAACGCGTTTCCGTAGGACTCCTTGATTACTACTATTGATGAGCCGTCGTTGATGTCAGGGTTGTGTATCTTGGTCAAAGGCTGGTCTCCACCTATAAATGCAAGATATTTGTTAGCGGCGTCATATTTGTCCGCCTTGGCGTAAACTATCGCGTACTCAGCTATCTTGTTCCCGTTACTGTCAAAGACTTCCTCTTCGTTTATACCAATAGGTACAAATGCCTCGACGTAATCGGGGTTTTGTTTCATAGCGGTGGGTTGCTTGGCATTGGCGTAAAACGTGCCGAGGAATCCGTCAAACTGTAGTCTTTTATAATCCTCAAGAGGAGTGGGGGGGACCCCTTTGGCTTTACAGAAGGCTACGTAGGCGTAATATGCACCTCTTGCCGTCCAGTGATGGTCGGTGCGGAAATAAAGGTACTCGTGGTTATGAGAAATGAGATACGGTAGTGTATCCACCGCCTTTACGCCGACTGCAAGATTGGAGTACATATAGTTTATAGCCTCCTCACAGTCGGAGGCGTTATATTTTTTGACTGTTTCTTCGGATAGCGCTATCTGATAGTGTAAGGGAACTATCATGTCGTACACCGCGGCTTTTCCCTCGACCTGCTCGGCAAACTTGTTGATCAGAGCCACATAGGAGTCGGAATTCTGCTTGTTAAAGAAATACAGCTGATAAGCGGTGTCGCCGTTGAGATACATTCCCTCAAAGCCCTCACCCTTGCCGTCGTCGGTTGGGTTGAAGACTATGTCTGCGGGGCCGCTGGGAATGTCGTCCGCGCTGCCGCCCCCTATGACCTGCTCATCACGAACTCCGTAGAGCGACTGCATAGCACCGTTTGCCGATATCATACTCTCTCTGAGCGGGAAGGTGTCGGAAAACCAAAGGCTTATCTGCGCCGTGTACTCGCCCGACAAAAAGGATTCAAATGTAAACTCTGGGAATTTGGTGAGCTCACGTTTTTCATTCTCGGATACCGAGGGACGTAGGAAGAATGCAAGACCTATAACAAAAAATATTATAAGCGCCGACAAAGTCAGCAATATCTTGAGCTTTGCGCTTTTTTCTTGAAATTTATCCATCTATATTGCCTCCCTTCGTCAGAATTGGAAATAAAGGAACGGGTTGTAGCTATCTCCCGCAAGAGCAAAGGCGGAGATTATTATAAGCAGTACGGGTGCGACCGTTCCTGCCGCAGTCCATATTTTATAAGTCAATTTGTTGCGCTCAAGGAGACTTGAGAGCGTGGGAATAATAGGTGTGCATGCCGAGCAGGCTGCTATGAGGAAAAATACGTTATTTTTGAAGGTCAGGGAAGTGGCAATATCGGAAAATCCTTTTCCGTTTGATACGAATATGTTTGCCACAGCCTGTCCGAGCGCTCCAAGATCGTTGAACTTGAAGATCATACTACTGAAGAATACTATCACGAGAGTAACAACTGTTCCGACAATACGGTGCGGGAGAGAGGGAGCCTTTTTAGGCTTGACGATATACTTTTCAAGCACGAGAAATACAAACCAATAAAGTCCCCAAAGCACATAGTTCCAGTTGGCTCCGTGCCATATTCCCGTGAGAGCCCAAACCGCGAGCATATTGAAGATGTGTCTTGGAACAGACACTCTGTTTCCGCCAAGTGGAATATAGACGTAATCGCGGAAGAAGGTGGAGAGTGAAATGTGCCAACGGCGCCAGAAATCCGTCACCGAATGAGCAATATAGGGATAGTTGAAGTTCTCTTTGTAGTGGAAGCCTACCATAAGGCCCATTCCTATCGCCATATCCGAGTAGGCAGAGAAATCGAGATAAAGCTGAAGCATATAGCAAAGGC
>CAJGCF010000102.1 GCA_904501865.1 uncultured Clostridia bacterium | reverse complement strand
TCAGTGATTCTATCGCAGAGGGTCCACCTGTTCCCATTCCGAACACAGAAGTTAAGCTCTGCTGAGGCAAAAATACTTGCTTGGAGACGAGCCGGGAAAATAGCTCATTGCTGATACAATTTCAAGAAGTAAAATCTTGAAAAATAGTTGGTGTTTTTACCGCAGAGGGTCCACCTGTTCCCATTCCGAACACAGAAGTTAAGCTCTGCTGAGGCGAAAATACTTGTCTGGAGACGGACCGGGAAGATAGCTCATCGCCAACATATTTAAAAGCACGCTTCGGCGTGCTTTTTTGTGTAAACTTATTTAAAAATCCGTTTTTTAAATAGGTTTTGTTGACAAATAACAGCTTAAATGTTATAATGTGTACGGTATATTTTCACCGTACACATTTATCATTTTGAAAGGATCAACACCATAAAGATAAGATTACCCGATATAGCCTGTGTTTACGGAGAGAATAGCACTTTGCTATACTCCTCGGCATCAAATATTTCTACCAACGACGTACAGATATCTATACGTTTGGAGAACGATGTGCTTGTCCCTCTCAACTGGATGGAAAACACTTGCCATACCAAGTGGATCTTAAACGGCCAGGAAAGCTGTGTGGATTGGTCTGAAAATTTTACTGACAATATCATCAAGCCCTTACAATAAAAATTTCACCAGAGGAGGAGTATATGCGCAGGAACGCCACTGCAATATCTAAAGTTATAATTATTTGCATATTTATAGCTATGCTCCTCTCTTACTTTGTGTCTTGCGGAAACGCAAGCCCACAATCTCAAACCGTTTTCGAGTTTTTTGACACCTCCAGCACTATTATGTCATATGCTAATGATACCGAAAAGGAATTTGAGGCTAATTGCGACGCGGTCTTCTCGCTTTTGGAGGAATATCATAAGCTCTTTGATATTTATCATGAATATTCGAGCGTAAATAACCTCTGCACCGTCAACAAAAACGCAGGAATCGCTCCCGTGCAGGTCGATCAAAAGCTTATAGACTTTTTGGTATACGCGATAGATATATGCAAAAGATGTGACCTTGAGACAAATATAGCCATGGGCGCAGCACTGAGACTATGGCATGACGCGAGAACAGCGGCGGGAGACGGTGGAGAGGCATACGTGCCGAACCAAGCCGAGCTCGAGGTCGCATCACAACACACAAACATAGAAAGCATAGTCATCGACCGCGATAATATGACAGTTTACATAACCGACCCCTACGCAAGTATTGATGTGGGAGCTATCGGCAAGGGCTACGCTGTAATGAAGGCGGCAGAGCTTTTGCGTGAAAGGGGCGCTTCGTCATACGTTCTCGATATTGGGGGAAACATTTGTGCAATTGGTCAAAAGCCTGACGGTAACGGTTGGATAACAGGCATCACTCATCCCGACGGCAAAGCCGAATTTGCCGCGCGAATAGAAATATCCAACGTCTCGTGCGTTACATCCGGGGATTACGAGCGATTCTACACCGTGAACGGAGTGCGATATCACCATATAATCGACAAGGACACGCTCGCTCCCTCCACTCATTTTAGCTCTGTGAGCGTGGTATGCAAGGACAGTGCTCTTGCGGATGCACTCTCAACAGCTCTGTTCTGTATGTCATACCGGGACGGAATGGATCTTATATCCGAATTTGGCAACGTAGAGGTGCTCTGGATATATCCAAGCGGAGAGATGGAGATGACAGATGGATTTAAAGATATGCTTCTGGATTGACACAAATTTCCGCAAAAAACGACTGCATTATTAATAAAAACGCTTGACATTGTGATATAATTTTTGTATAATATAATAAATTAGTATTACTTATGCAGGTTACAAAGATTCACGGCAAAAACATGGTTAGGTCCTGTTTTTGCCGTGGTCTTGTTAAAAAACACAAAACGAAAGGCATGGCTTATGTTTGGAATTCGATATTTGGGGAATACTCACGTTCCTCATTACAAAGAGACCGCAGAGAGTGAGGCTATAAATATGCCTCCTCCCACAGAGGTGCTTTTGCCTATGATGCAGCATATCGGCGCACCCGCAACCCCCATCGTCAACGTGGGAGACACCGTAAAGGTAGGTCAAAAGGTTGCTGAAGCATCGGGATACGTATCCTCCCCCATATACTCGTCAATATCGGGAAAGGTAACTAAAATTGAAGAGTTTTTGCGCCCCGACGGAAAAAGAGTTCCCGCTATCAGAATAGCATCCGACGGAGAAATGTCCGTATATGAGGGCGTACAGCCCCCTATTATTTCGAGTCTTGACGACCTAGTAACCGCCGCGCGCGAGTCGGGGGTCGTCGGACTCGGAGGGGCGGGTTTTCCTCTCGCCGTCAAGCTTGACGTTCTTAAGAAGGATAGCATAGACACCGTTATCCTCAACGGTGCGGAATGCGAGCCTTATATAACCAGCGACACGAGAACTATGCTGGATTATACCTATGATATTAGATCAGGAGTAGAGCTTCTGATGAAGCACGCTCCCTCTGTTAAGCAGTACATAATAGGAATAGAGAAG
>CAJGCF010000101.1 GCA_904501865.1 uncultured Clostridia bacterium | reverse complement strand
CATAGCCTCATACAACGCTACTCTCTGACCCGCGGTCAAGCCGTCCCTTGCCTTAGGCTTTCTTGCCATATCTCTCCTCCTTTCTCTCAAGCATAAAGTCAATTAAGATTAAAATGCCCAGACTCCGTTTTCAAATATCTTGAACTCTCTACCGTCTCTCTTAATGCCGACTATACTGAGATCCTTTGTGCCTATCATAAAGTCAACGTGCAAATTAGAATCGTTGATTCCCATTTCCTTCATCTGCTCATTGGTATAATTTTCATAGTTGACAATAGTATTGGTGAAGCCTCTGCCTATAGCGAAATGACAAGCGGCGTTCTCGTCAAACAGAGTCTCGTAGAACATTATTCCGCTTTCTCTGATAGGAGAATCATAAGGCACAAATGCGCATTCGCCAAGCATAGCCGCACCATCGTCCATGCTTACCATGGTCTTGAGAAGCTCCTCGTTTTTCTTCGCGTGAACCTCTACGACCTTTCCGTTTTCAAATCTCATACTGAAATCGTCAATGATCTCACCTCTCCAGGACAGAGGCATTGAGGAATACACCACGCCCTCGGCAACTCCAGCCTTGGGGCTTGTAAATATCTCCTCGGTGGGAATGTTGGGATTAAAGTACTCGCCACCAAGCGTATTCTCTCCACCGCCCTGGAAGCTACCCTCATCAATAAGACCTACCTTGAGATCAGTTCCGTTGGACGCCTTGTATCTGAGCTCGACAAGATCCGCCGTGTTAAGCACCTCGCACCTGCGGGCAAAGCTTTGGTTATGCTTGTCCCATTCCGCGACCGCGTCAAGCAAAGTGCCGTTCTTATCAATAACTCTTGAGGTGTAAAGTATAGCCTCCCAAAGCTTCTCGACCGCAAGAGACGCACGGAGTCCCGGGAACACCTTCTTCGCCCACGCAACACCTGGCACCGCGGCTATACACCACTTGTATTTGTTGTCCATCTGATCTCTGTAAGGCTTGATAACCTTCATTTTCTCGACCATAGACGTAGCATATTTTTTCTGATTTATACCCTTAAGTCCGTCAGGATCATCGCTTACGATATGCAGCATAGCAGGATTCTTTTCAAGTCTGTACTTAAGCTTTTCCTCCTCGAACGCCTCTACACGACCCAGATCCTTTACGCTTCTGTTATTGACGTGGAGCTTGGTAAGTGGCATATACGACCACTCGACTAAAACTCTACTTGCCTTGGCACGGTAGCACTCCTCAACTACCATCTTAACAAATTCGGGCTGATCAAGTCCCACGTTGACGATAACAACGTCACCTTTTTTTACTGCGATACCGCTCTTTACAAGCAATCTCGCGTATTCTCTCAAATATGTTTT
This sequence comes from uncultured Clostridia bacterium, assembly GCA_904501865.1. GTDB lineage: Bacteria > Bacillota > Clostridia > Oscillospirales > CAG-272 > SVTX01. The sequence goes on along the minus strand of CAJGCF010000101.1, from coordinate 1,363 downwards.
TTTCATATAACAGACCTCCTATACATATTTTTCATAATAGCTATGTAATTATTATAACATAATTTTGAAATCTTGTCATCTTTTTTTGATTATTTATTGAAAATTTAACAAATTAATGGTAAAATGATTTCGGAAGCATCTGAATTACAAAAAGGAGGAAAAATATGCTTTATTATATCAAGCAAACGCGAATGATAAAATCGGCAAAGGATAGCCTTTTGCTATCAGATAGGCCGCAAAGCCTATTTGCCGAGCTTATGGTGTTTATCCTGGTGGCTATGATTTGCTCCGTTCCGCAAAGCCTTGCCTCGTCGGCGGTGTTGTTAATTATAATGTTTAACGACCCTGCATATCTTGAGATCATAGCTAACGCCATTAAGTCCGGAGGTAACGTAGACGCGGAGGCTATCAACAAATACGTCGATGACTTCACGCAAAACATCCCGTCAATATATTATGTCGTAATGCTTGCGTCCGCAGGATTTATGATCCTCGGCGCTATCATATACTGCAAGAAATTTCAAAAAAGAAGTGCTTTTTCACTCGGTTTCAACTCCAACGGATTCTTCCCCGAATATCTCGTCGGATTGCTAATAGGATTCGTGATGATATCACTGCCAACCCTTATCTGTTATCTTACGAGATGCGTAGTATTCATGCCGTCCGACAGCATATCTCCTTTAATGATAGCCCTATTCTTTGTAGCCTTCATTCTTCAGGGAATGGGTGAGGAGGCTCTGTTCAGAGGATATCTTCTTACATCTCTGGCGCGCCGAAACAATATCTGGATAGCAATAATAGTAAGCTCTCTGATGTTCGCAATATTCCACGGTGGAAACGCAGAGTTCAGCCTTATAGCATTTATAAATATCACTCTGTTTGGAATATTCGCCTCTGTATTTACACTCAAGAGAGGAAATATATGGGGAATCAGTGCTATCCATTCTATGTGGAATTTTGCACAGGGCAATATTTTTGGTTTCAGGGTAAGCGGAAATCCCGAGCTTGACTCGCTCCTCACGGCAACAAATCAAGGCTTCGGATCTATCCTGAGCGGAGCAAACTTTGGCCTTGAAGGCGGTCTTGGCGCAACGGTAGTTCTCTTGATAGCTATTCTTTGCGCTCTGCTTATGCCTACAAAGGAGAGCGAGCTCGCACCCGATGAGCCCAAAAGAGACTCGGAAGAGCCCCTTTCACTCTGACAATAAAGAGAATAGACAAAAGGGGCTGAGTCAATAACTTAGCTGTCAAAAAAGAAAAAGCGGATGTTCTTTACCGAAAGGTATTGAGCATCCGCTTGCTTTGTTGTATAATTAAATTACCAATCAAACCACACAATAAAGCGAGGTAATTATACAACAAT
>CAJGCF010000100.1 GCA_904501865.1 uncultured Clostridia bacterium | reverse complement strand
TGAAAATAGAGCAATTTTCGGCTATGCTCTTTGATAACAGTATGAGACTTATAGATTTCGTAGTTCTCTCCTCGGGAAGCGTGAATAGCGCGCCCTTCGACGTAAGAGAGCTTGCGAGAGTTGCGCTATCAAAGGACGCGGTGAGAGTTATAATATCGCACAATCACCCGGGTGGGCAATCAATTCCCACGACTCCGGACAGAGAGGTCAGCTGGCAGGCAGAGGCTGCGCTTATGGCTATCAGTATCACCCTTGTCGAGCACATAATCGTGGGAGACGACGGATATACACCTATTCTTCATTCAAGAATGCTCTCCTCTTCCCCCTCAAACGTTGAGGACGGCTTCTACAAAAACTTTTACGAAAATTGACCGAACACGGTCGTACAACTTCAATCAAGTATTATTATATCGGTGCTGAGCACTTATATTTTAATGATAAAAAATTTTTAGAATACATAAAGCGGAGGATTCACAATCATGGGAATTTTTGAACACGACGACACCATCGAAGTAGGCGCGAAGATCAAAGTCGTAGGCGTAGGCGGCGGCGGAAATAACGCTGTTAACAGAATGATCTCGTCAAACATCAGAGGCGTAGAGTTTATCACGGTAAACACTGACCGTCTCGCTCTCACTCGCTCTAACGCTCCCACGCAGCTTGTTATCGGCGAAAAGCTCACGGGCGGCAGAGGCGCAGGCGCAAGACCTGAGATAGGCAAGCGCGCAGCAGAGGAGTCTCTTGAGGAGATCAAGGCACTTCTCAACGACACGGATATGGTATTCGTTACCGCAGGTATGGGCGGTGGAACAGGTACGGGCGCAGCTCCCGTAGTTGCACGCATCGCAAAGGAAATGGGAATCCTTACTATCGGTATAGTTACCCGTCCCTTCTCCTTTGAGGGTAAGGTAAGAGCCCACAACGCCGACGAGGGCATCACAGAGCTTGCTCAGTTCGTTGACGCGCTCATCATCATTCCCAACGACAAGCTCAAGGAAGCAAGCGACCAGAGAATCACTCTCAGAAACGCGTTCGAGGTTGCCGACAGCGTTCTTTACACGGGCGTCAAGAGCATTTCCGACCTTGTCAATGGCTCCGCATTCATAGGACTCGACTTTGCTGACGTTTCGACTATCATGAGAGACGCTGGATACGCTCACATGGGCGTTGGCGCCGCTACGGGCAAGGACAAGGCAGAGATCGCGGCAAAGATGGCTATATCCAGCCCTCTGCTCGAATCCTCCATCACAGGCTCTCAGGGTATACTTATCAGATTCGTTGTATCTCCCGACGTTGGACTCGAGGACGCAGAGCTTGCGGCTACTCTTATCCAGAACGAAGCTCATCCCGACGCGAACATTATCTGGGGTGTCGGTTTTGACGACGATCTTGAGGACGAGATGCAGATCACCATTATCGCTACGGGCTTCGATAAGAAGGACACAGGCAAGGCAGTTGACGACGACTCTATGTGGGACACTCTCATCTCCCCCATCAGACCTAAGAAGAAATAAGCCTAAATCTGAATACAAAAACACGCTCGGAGTATTCCGTGCGTGTTTTTTTGTAAAAAATACCTTGTGTCAAAAATTGAATTTTGACGAATAGAGGCGGCAATACTTTTGTTACCATTTTTAACGTGGAGTGATAACAAAATGTATTATAATAAAGTTGAAATATGCGGAGTCAACACCTCAGAGCTTGCTGTGCTTGACGACGACGAGAAAAAAAGTCTGCTTAATAAGATAAAGCTTGGAGACAGTAAGGCGCGCGAGGAGCTTATATACGGAAACCTGAGACTCGTGCTTTCCATAATAAAGCGCTTTGGCGGCAAGAAGGATATCGCTGACGATCTCTTTCAGGTCGGGTGTCTCGGGCTTGTCAAAGCGGTCGACAACTTCAATACCGACCTCGAGGTAAAATTTTCCACCTACGCTGTGCCTATGATAATAGGAGAGATAAGGCGATATCTGCGCGACAACAACGCCATAAGGATAAGCCGCTCTATAAGAGATCTCGCCTACCGTGCTCTTCAGGCAAGAGAGAAGATGCAGAGTGAAAAGGAGTGCGAGCCCACGATAGAGGAGATAGCCAAGCGACTTGAGGTTGAAAAATCATCGGTCACGAGAGCTATGGAGGCAATTATAGAGCCCATATCTATCTATGAGCCCGTCTACAACGACGGCGGCGACTCTCTGTACGTCATCGACCAGCTCTCCGACGGCTCGTCGGCAGACGAGGGCTGGCTTGAGGATATTGCACTCCGTGAAGCAATAAAGTGCCTTGGCGATCGAGAGCGGAGCATCATCACTATGAGATACTTTTACAACAAGACGCAGTCCGAGATAGCCGCCGAGTTAGGAATATCTCAAGCTCAGGTCTCAAGACTTGAAAAGGCCGCGCTTCAAAAAATGAGACGCTGTATGGTATAAAAAAGAGAGGGGCAGATGCCACGCACTCTTAAGGACAGTTTTCATAACAAAATAGCGAAAATGCAAACGGCTACAATCAAAGCCTATATGGAACCCCGCAACTATGGCGGGGTTTTCGTGATACAAAAAGACGGCATACCTCTTTCGAGATATACCGTATTCTTGTAAAGCTGTCATTTATATAACGGCTCTGAGCCTTTCTCTTTTTTAATCAATAAACTCCGAAAAATCAAGGGTGATATCGGGGCGAGCGCTGGGTCTGCTTGTGACCGAAACGTCTATTATTGCGCGGTCAGCATACTGCATAGAGCCCTCTGCCAATATCTCGTACAATATCCTGAATTTTACGTCAAGGTCTCGACTGTCTCCGAATATGACCTTGAATTTTTGCGCGTAGATAAGCGTTATCTCGAACTTTTCAAGCAATATAACGCCGTCC
>CAJGCF010000099.1 GCA_904501865.1 uncultured Clostridia bacterium | reverse complement strand
CCTGAAATTATCACAAAGCTCCTTTAGCGTTATTCCTTTGTCATAGCTCGTTCTTACGTAATTCTTTTCATTTACGTCTATGCTGCTCAGCATATAGAAGCGGTCTCCTACAGGCTCCTCTTCTTTCTTGCTGTCTCCCGTGAGAGCGGTAGGCATATGGGTTACCACCGTCTTCTTTTCGGGCTTTATCAAGAGCATCGCAACAACGAGCGCAATAAGAAGAATGGGTATAGCCACCATAAAGATTATTATAGCCTGTACGTGCTGGGCACGCACTGCGCCGCCGCTCAATACTGATCCTAGATCGGCATTGCTTATGGCATAAATCAGCAATATCGTCACTACGACGACTACTACTAACAACAATATCCACTTTTTGTCTATTTTCTTATTATTCATACCAATCATTCATGACGCTCGTCGTCGTCCTTCTTTTTTCTCAGATTTTCAAGGTTTAGCACGTTCTTTCTTATCTGCTTTTTAGCCTTTTGCCATTCCTTTTTGTAAAAACGCAAGAAAGCGTTATACTGTCTTTCGAGCTCGTTGAAGCTCTCTTTATCCGTAAACTCTCCAAGCTCTTCTCCGCGCTGGACGCGAACAGCTTTTGCTATAGCTTCCGCCAAGGTCAGTCTTTCTCGCAGATCACTGCATTCTCTATCCTTTGCCGCAAGCTCGTCACGGACAGATGTCACGGCAGCTTTTTGTTCGTCCAAAGCTTTATTAAACGAGCTCTGTATATCACTTATGTGCAAACGGATATTCTCAAGCTCTTTTTCGTGCAACTCCTTGTTTATCCGCAGCTCCTCTCTGTGGGATTCACAGAGCGTTTCCATATCCATCTCGTGCTGCTTCTGTATTTTGGCGATCTCCATTCCGTGTCTGCTCTTCTCGTCAAGTATCTCCTGACGCAAAGCGTTCGTCTCGCCCTCAAGCTTATCTATTTTGTCAAGATATGCTCGCTCTGCCGCCTTCATAGTCGAGATTTCACTAATAAGCTTCTCTGTTTTAGAGCATTCGGCATCAAGAGCGCGTATATGCTTTTCAAGAGAAAGAATATACTCCTCTACACTTACGTCGGACTTTTTCAGTCTCCGTCCCAATGCCTCGAGCTGCTCCGTCTTTTTCTTGAGCTCATCCAACCTGCGCAGACTCTCCTGCTCGGCATAGCGCTCCTTGAGCTCGGGGCGTATTCCAAGTCCGTATTCATACGTTATAAAGGAGATCAAAGCTCCGCAATCCGCGAGTTCTACCGCAAGATCCTCTTTAAACGGCGACATTGTAAGCATCTCGTGCTCCACAGAGTAGCCTGCCTTATCGTAGGCTATTATGAAATCGTAAAGCTTGACCGCCCCCTTGAAGTTATTATCCATCTTCAAAACGTTAGTCTTGGTTATAGGTGGCTTGAGCATAGCCACCTTGGACGCATACTCCATAAGAGGTGTAGCCAAAAACGCCAGAATAGTCTTCAAAATGAGGTCGATTCGGTCAATCAGCGGCTTAGCCTCGTTGTTTTCGCGCAGATACTTGTCATCGTGGCGCTCCTCCTTGAGATTTACCACGTACGTCATCCGTCTTTTCGCGGACGACACTGTCTTGTTCATACTGAGCGCACCCTCGTATTTATTTGTCAGATCAAGTATCTTGTTGTATCTCAGGGTTACGAAATCGCGCAGATAACACAAAAGCATATAGAGAAAACGGTTCTCATACACGGTATAATCATTAAGACGCTCCACCGTGAAAAGCTTATCGGGCACTATATCAGACTCGTTGTCGGGCACGTGGGTGATAAGGTTTCCGTGCTTTGCCAAATGCTGTACCGATTCCTTGGATACGTTCTTTACCTTTTCTATCGGCACTACCTCTCCGTTGGAGCGTATAAACTGACGCTCCTCCTTGATAGCCTTTTCAATATGTATAAGGCCCTCCTCGATAGCGCATATCCAATCCTCGTCCACGGTGCATTTGGCACGTGTCACTACTATTTTGTCTTCGTCCGTATCAGCCGCAGCTATTGCCGCGTTGAGCATAGCACACTGGCGGGCATTGCTTGTTGTATTTCGTAAATCGAGCAACGCTCGATAATAAGTATCCAACTCGTTCATACGATAAATTCCTTTTTAGGCATTTCTCTCAAGTCTGTGAATAAACTCCTTGCACAAGGTCATCTTATCCTGTCCGAACAGCTCGTCAAGATAAGAGATAAGTCCCTCGGCGGAATTTCGGAGGTATATGGGATTCTGTGTCTCAAGCTTCCTCATTACCTTCTTTGACAGTATATCGTCAAGCGCGTCAAGCTCGTCACCTCCGCAGCTGATATACACGGGGATATACGTTCTTATCTGCTTCATTATTCTGTTTCCAAAGGTAATATGGAAATGATCTACAAGATATTTATCAAGCGCCTCAAGTCTTGCTCTGTTTCTTCGACTTATGTCATATTCCTTTATCGCCTCTGCAACAAGATCTTTAAACTGCTTGGTCGAAATATGCATCTTCTCCGTCAAGGGTGCCGCGAATCTCTCACTTCTCGTGTCAAGATTCAACACCATTGCTCTGTCATATACCTTATCGGATATCGCAAACGTTGAGTCATCATTGTTCGCGGTTCCGATAAACCACATATTTGACGGCAGCTTTATCCTTCCCTCTATAAGATTCTTTGGATCTGTCGGCCATTTGTCAGGCACTACCTCAAGATATCTGTCATCGGGATTCGGCAGCTCAAGCAAGGACAGAAATTCTGCAAAGTAATATTCTACTCTCGCTATATTCATCTCGTCAAGCACAGATATATATATATCCTCGCTGTAATTCGCCTCGTACATCTTCTCAAGGAGAAGTGTCTCGTTGAATTTCTTTGTGAATTCATTGTAGTATCCTATAAGGTCGGTCCGCTCCTTCCACATAGGCTGAACAGGTATTACCGTTGACGAGTTATCTATAAACGATCCAAACGCGTATGCCAGAGACGTTTTTCCCGTTCCCGACATTCCCTGCAATATCAATATATGAGATACTGACATTCCCGCGATGAATCTTCTTATATCCTCTATGTCATAATACAGTCCCAAATTGCTTGCCGCATAGTTCCTGAAATTATCACAAAGCTCCTTTAGCGTTATTCCTTTGTCATAGCTCGTTCTTACGTAATTCTTTTCATTTACGTCTATGCTGCTCAGCATATAGAAGCGGTCTCCTACAGGCTCCTCTTCTTTCTTGCTGTCTCCCGT
>CAJGCF010000098.1 GCA_904501865.1 uncultured Clostridia bacterium | reverse complement strand
GGCGAGAATTGCATGCGCTTCGACTATTTTCCACTTCTCATAAAGTTTATTGACGCTAAAGGTGACCTGTCCGTTCAGGTGCACCCGTCCGACGAGTACGCTATGCGCGTCGAGGGCGAATACGGCAAGAGCGAGATGTGGTACGTGCTTGATTGCGAGGAGGGGGCTTGTCTCTATTACGGATTTTCAAGGGACGTGAATCGAGAGGAGCTTGAAAGTGCCATAAAAGAGGGTACTCTGACGGATATTCTCAATCGCATCCCAGTAAAGTCGGGTGATGTGTTCTATATCCCTGCGGGTACGGTGCACGCGATAGGCGCGGGCTTGCTTATATGCGAGATACAACAGAATTCTAACACGACCTATCGCGTTTACGACTACAACCGTCGCGACAAGAACGGTCAGCTCCGTCAGTTACACGTTGAAAAGGCACTTGAGGTATCTGACCTCGTAAAAGCTCCCGAGCACAAGGACACGCCCGATGGCGGCGACGTTTTGCTCGCTGAGTGCGAGTATTTCTCGGTGCGCCGTATGCGAGTTGAAGGGAGGGCGAATCTGACGGCGGGCGCTGATAGCTTTGTCTCTCTCATTGTGACCGACGGAGAGGGAAGGCTTATAGGCGATGGCTTTGATTTGAAATTTACAAAGGGCGACAGCATATTCGTACCCGCACGAGCGGGCGAGATGACTTTGCTTGGAAAATGTGAGATAATAGCTTCCCGTGTGGGACATAGATAAAAGAAATCATATATATAGGAGGAATTATGTATATAGGAATAGACTTGGGCGGCACAAATATCGCCGCAGGACTTGTAGACGATAACGGACGTATAATCCACAAGGACAGCACCCCGACACTCAGTGAGCGTCCCGTGGAGGAGATAATCGCGGATATGGCGGCTATCGCAAGAAAGGTCGCGGGAGATACTCCTCTCTCTGAGATACACGGAGTAGGCATAGGCTGTCCCGGTACGGTTGATAACGAGACGGGAACTGTCATTTATTCAAACAATATAGTTATGGACCACGTGCCGCTTGCCGAGATATTCAGACGTCATCTCGATCTGCCCGTCAATCTTGAGAACGATGCGAACGCCGCGGCTTACGGTGAGTACATAACCTGCGCAAAGGATAAAAAGAGCTTTGTGTTTATGACTCTCGGCACGGGAGTCGGCGGTGGAATAATCCTTGACGGTAATATATGGAGAGGATTTAACGGTGCGGGCGCAGAGATAGGGCACTCCACGCTCATTATGGGCGGCGAGAGATGCACCTGCGGAAAATGCGGCTGTCTTGAGTCCTACGCGTCTGTCACGGCGCTCATTCGCCAGACTACAGAGGCTATCGAGGCGCACCCCGAGTCAATGATGAATGAGTGGGTAAAAAAGCACGGCAAGGTAAACGGACGCACGTCCTTCGAGTGCGCCGAGCTCGGGGATGAGGTGGCGCGTCAGGTGTGCGACAGATATATACAGTACGTTGCTGAGGGCGTGTGCAGTATTATCAATATTCTCCAACCCGAGACATTCGTTATAGGTGGAGGCATCAGCCGCGAGGGAGATGCTCTCCTCACTCCTCTCAAAAAGTACGTTTATAAAAACGATTTTAACAAGCATATGCCAAAGACGGATATCCGCATCGCGCAGCTTTTCGGAGACGCGGGAATAGTCGGCGCGGCTATGGCGGCGAAAATATAAGATAAGAACGGCGCGGAGAGCAGAGATGGCGGTTTCGCGCCCCTTTTTGTAAAACAAAGGCTCAGAAAAATTCAAAAAGCCCTTGAAAAATAGGTAGTATTGTGTTATACTTGTCGTGATATTAAAGCATTATCTTACATAAAAGGAGATATTTGATATAAAGCTTATGATATGCGGAGATATTTCCGTCACAGATCAGAGCCGCCCTATATTTGCCGCGAAGGACGCGAGAGGCGCGTTTGGTGACGTGGTCGACCTCTTTGCAAAGGCGGATAGGGTAGTCGTCAACCTCGAGTGCGCTCTCACCGATAGCGAGAACAGAATAAACAAGCTCGGCCCTAATCTCAAGGGCCCTAAGGGCACGGCTGACGCGCTCAAGGCAGCTGGAGTTACGGATTGCGCTCTCAGCAACAACCATATATTTGATTTCGGCAAGGAGGGTATGCTTGACACCGTCAGGGAGCTTGACCGTTGCGGTCTCGGATATACGGGCTGGGGTGAGAATTATGAGGACTCCAGAAAGAATTATTTTATAGAGCACGACGGCGTGAAGGTCGGTATCGTCAATGTCTGTGAGCACGAGTACACCTACGCGACGGACAACAGAATGGGCGCGCGTCCCTTCGACGAGTTTGAGACTATGCACGATATCCGTATGGCAAAGGCAGAGGCGGATTACGTTATAGTAATCTATCACGGTGGCAAGGAGCTCTGCAGATACCCCTCGCCGAGACTGCGCAAGGCTTGTCGCGAGATGGTCAGATGTGGCGCGGACGTGGTGCTCTGTCAGCATAGCCATATAATCGGCTCGCACGAGACCTTTGAGGGCGGTAAGATACTCTACGGACAGGGCAATTTCCATTTCTCAGGATTCTATGAAACGACCACGTGGAACGAGGGTCTGATAGTCTGATTTGACGTTACCAAGCAGGGTATTGACTGGAGCTTTGAGGCGGTCAAGGCAAGTGAGGGCAGAATAAGACTCGCGGACGACGCCGAGAAGGCAGAGGTATTTAAGGGTATTGAGGAGCGCAACGCTGAGCTTGATAATGGCGAATGGTACAAGCACTGGATAGAATTCTGCGAGAAAGAGGGAAGTGCATATTACCGTGAGCGTATGGGCTTCAACGATAACAGTACCCCTGCGGAATATCAGATGCTCGCGCACTATACCGACTGTGAGGCTCACCTTGACGTCATCAAGGAGCTTTTCAAAACATACAATCACACCAACGAGCTTGACTGATAGATTTGAAGATAAAAAAGATAAGGTGCGGCCTATGACCGCACCTTTTTCATCTTGCGAAAATATTTTTGATTTAGGTATTGCTTTTTTGAGAAAAGTATGGTATAATACTTTGGTCGGTTGACAGTTTTCTGTCAAAATTCCAAGAACTTAATACGGAGAGATATCGAAGTGGGGACGTTTGCGAGCGCTGCCTGTGGCAGATGAAGCGAGCAAAAAGGAGTGGCAGCGGTCGAAATTTTGAGAGCCTTGCGAAAAAATTTCGGGCACCGCAACAGGACATAACGGGGCGGTCTTGAAAACCGACATAAGTTCATATACATCTGGAGGGTTACCGAAGTGGTCATAACGGGGCGGTCTTGAAAACCGTTAGGGGGCAACCCCACGCGGGTTCGAATCCTG
>CAJGCF010000097.1 GCA_904501865.1 uncultured Clostridia bacterium | reverse complement strand
TCCTATGAGCGATATCTTCACCGAGGGACTTCCCGACGGTGTAACGAGCGACGGACGGGGAATATATCTGTCCTCTACCTACGCGTATGAGTTCTTTGACGAGCTCGGAGCACTACCCGAGGACACTGTTATTTGTATCCTGCGTCCTTATATCTTCGGTGCGAGCTCAAAAGAGGACAGGTATAACTATGCCGTGGAGCACCTTAAGAACATCGTTGAATTTTCGGAATAACGTTTGAGGAGATAGTATGAGACTTTTGTTCAAGCAAAGATTTTTCTCGTGGTTTGACAGCTACGATATATACAACGAGGCAGGCGAGACTATGTTTTCCGTGCAGGGACGTCTTGCGTGGGGACATACGCTTGAAATATACGACAGAGCAGGAGAGCACGTTGGAACTCTCAAGCAAAAGGTGTTCCGATTTCTGCCTACCTTTGAGATGTATGTGAGAGGTTCTCTTGTAGGAACACTGCAAAAGGAATTTACCTTTTTCAGTCCGTCATTCATACTCGATCACAACGGTTGGAGAGTCGAAGGGGATTGGGCAGAGTGGGATTATGCAATAATGGATAATCTCGGTCTTGAGGTCGCGAGGATATCAAAGCAGTTATTCAATTGGACGGATACCTACGTTATCGACGTGGCAAATTCCTCGGATGCTCTGACGGCACTTATGGTAGTGCTAGCGATAGACGCGGAGAAATGCTCAAGAGATTAAATACATACGCCAATAGGCGCCGATTTTTTCGGCGCCTGTTTTCTTAAAAAATCTTACAAATAAACGAAAAAAACAATAATTCTTCACAAGAAATTCATTATTATGTGATATTATTAAAATGAGGTAATTTTTAATAAGGAGTTGTTTGAAAATGAGATTCAGAGAAAAGCTGTATAGATTTATGTACGGCAGATACGGCGTTGACGAGCTCTATTATTTTATTTTTGTGCTTGCGCTTGTTCTGTCGGTCGTGGATTTTGTTCTCGGATTGATATTTCATGATAGCGCAGTGGTTGACATCATCGGAATCTCTGTCAGCATAGTTGTATTTGTGCTGTTTGTGTGGATGATATCCCGTTTTATGTCGAGAAATCTGTATAAACGCAGAAAAGAAAACGAGAGATATCTCGGGGCATTCCGGGCTGTCAAAAGGTTTTTGAGCTTTAATACCTCCTGTGGAAGCAAGAGTCGCAATCAGGACGATTGGACTTATATATTCCGTGATTGCACTAAATGTGGAAGCACGCTCAGATTGCAAAGGCGCGAGGGCAGACACAAGGTCAAATGTCCCCGTTGCTCACACGGATTTTACGTAAAGGCGAAGAAGAATAAACGATGATCGACAAGGAGAAGTCAGATGAACATTTTAAGAAAGACTAAGATAATATGCACGATGGGCCCTGCAAGCCTTAAGGAAGACGTGCTTGAGCAAATGTTCCGAAACGGAATGAATATCGCAAGATTCAACTTTTCACACGGAACGCACGAGTATCACAAAGAGGGTATGGAGCTTTTCAGACGCGTAAGAGATAAGCTCAAGCTACCCGCAGCGGTGCTTCTTGATACCAAGGGTCCCGAGATAAGAACGGGCACGTTCAAGGACTCTGAGGTAGAGCTTGTCGCAGGACAGAGCTTTACCTTTACAGCAAAGGACGTTGAGGGAGATGCGACACAAGTTTCCGTAAGCTACAAAAAGCTCCCCACCGAGATATCCGTCGGTGACAAGATACTTGTGGACGACGGAAGAATAGAGCTTGTGGTAGAACACATATCGGGCGAGGACGTTTTGTGCAAGGTCATCACAGGCGGCACGCTTTCGGGCAAAAAAGGAATAAATATCCCTAACGTGCACCTCAATATGCCTTATATCAGCGAGCAGGACGAAAGGGATCTGAGATTTGGCATAGAAATGGATGTTGATTTCGTGGCGGCGTCATTTGTAAGAAGTAAGCAGGACGTTATTGAGCTGCGCAAGCTTCTCAATTATTACGGCGGACACGCTATACGAATAATAGCAAAGATAGAAAACTCCGAGGGCGTTGAGAATTTTGACGAGATACTCGCTAACTGTGACGGAATAATGGTTGCAAGAGGGGATATGGGAGTCGAGATAGAGTTTGAAAAGCTTCCCGGAATACAGAAAAAGTTTATCCGCAAATGCTATCAGGCAGGAAAAATGGTCATCACGGCAACACAGATGCTTGAGACCATGATACACTCCAAAACGCCTACCAGAGCCGAGATAACCGACGTCGCAAATGCGGTATTTGACGGAACCAGCGCAGTAATGCTTTCCGGCGAGACTGCTATGGGTGACCATCCCGCGCACGTTGTAAGTGTTATGTCCAAGATAACCGAGCGCGCCGAGCAGGACGCTATGGCTATGAATATGTATGCGGGTATGCATTATGACGACGCATTCAGCGACCTTACTAACGCTATATGTGACGCGGCATGTACGACCGCACGCGATATAAGAGCAAAAGCGATAATCGCGGTAACCAAGTCGGGCACGACCGCGCGACGAGTTTCAAAATACCGTCCTTCAGAGCCAATTGTTGCGGCAACCCCCGACAAGAAGACGTATCATCAGCTTTCTATGTCTTGGGGAGTATGCCCCGTACTCGCGCTTAATCAGGACGATACCGACAGTCTCTTTTTACATGCGATAGATTGCGCAAGACAGCTTGATATAGTTTCAAAGGGCGACAAGGTGGTAATAACCGCCGGAGTTCCGCTCAAGCTTTCGGGAACCACCAACCTGCTTAAAGTGCAGGAAGTATAAGCCTTGACATTTTCATATAAGAAAGAGAGGATAGACCGTGGCAACTAAAAAAATCAAGAGAAAGATAAGAAACAGAATAAAAAAAGCTTCTCTCACAGTTATTGCCTTGATATTGGTCACTCTTGCGGGATTTTTGGCGTACACTTATGCGGACGATCTGCTTGATTGGCGAGAGCCGGAGGAGACCACGCTCCAGCATACTACCGAGGCTCCTAATGAGCCCGCGCAGACGTCGGAGCCCGTACTGTTTCACGTAATAGACGTGGGTCAGGGAGATGCAATACTTGTCACTACCGAATGGGGCAATATGCTCATAGATACAAGTTTGAGCGGAGAGCGCGATAAGCTCATATCCTATCTTGACGCTATGAAAATAACGGAATTTGAGTACGTTGTCTTCACGCACCCGGACGGAGACCATATAGGAAACGCGGACTACATAATTCAAAACTACGATATAGGCACTATATTTATGCCAAATATAGACAAGACTACCAAAACGTACGAGCGAATGCTTGATGCGATAGAGGAAAAACAAGTCTATACGATACTCATAGGTGAGGAGGATTACTGTAAGCAGAGCGGATATGCCTTTATGCTTGGTTCCTTGAAAAACACCATAATAGCTCCCAACGAGGATTACGGTGACGATGCCAATGAGATGAGCATAGTGATAAAGTCAGAATACGGTGAAACCTCAATAATGCTCACGGGGGACGCGGAGCAAGAATCCGAGGCGGATATTTTGGAGAAGTGGGGAGAGGAGTTTCTCGATTGTGACGTTCTCAAGGTAGGACATCACGGCTCATACACATCTACTACGCAAGCATTTCTCGACGCAGTTTCACCGTCTATAGCGGTAATTTCCTGCGGGCTTGATAACAAATACGGACATCCGCACAAAGAGACTATGGATAAGCTGAACGCGGCGGGTATTGCCGTATACCGCACGGATATT
>CAJGCF010000096.1 GCA_904501865.1 uncultured Clostridia bacterium | reverse complement strand
TATAGGTTCGATTCCATCTACACATGGTACCCTTTGGGGTGCCCTTTAGCTATTGGTGGAACCGAGGGTCGCGAGAAGCCCAACGACTCAAATTTGTATCGCAAATTTGAGTTATAGGTTCGATTCCATCTACACATGGTACCCTTTGGGGTGCCCTTTAGCTATTGGTGGAACCGAGGGTCGCGAGAAGCCCAACGACTCAAATTTGTAACGCAAATTTGAGTTTGTTCCTGACCCACAAACAAAAAAAGAGAGGCTCTCGCCTCTCTTTTTTTGGTGCCGGTGGTCGGGGTCGAACCGACACGGTATCGCTACCACTGGATTTTGAGTCCAGCACGTCTGCCAATTCCATCACACCGGCATATTCAGCACTTTAGTATTTTACCATAAAAAATCCCATTAGTCAATACCCTTTTTGAATTTTTTACTTTGGTTTTCAAAAAATCACTCAAAGCGCGGCAATGGTACAACAGTAAAAAACGGGAGAGCCCTGCTCTCCCGCATATTACTTTATATAGCCGCGCCGAGCTTTTGCTCAATGAAACACTCGACCTCCTCAACCTCTATCTCAAGCGCCACCGAAAGCTCTCCGTAAAGGCAGAATTTTGCCTTCTTCTCGTAGTCGTTGTCCGATTCGCTGATTCTCTTTTTTTGTTTGGCAAACTCGGCTTTGCGCTCCCAGACGGTCTTTATAATACTCACGTACTCGTCGGTGTCTGCCTGCGCAAGCGTCGCACGGTAAACTTCCCTGCGGTTCTTTTCGCACTCTACGGTAAGCATAGGAATGTCGGGCATTCGTTTAATTAACACAAGCGCCGCCTCTTTATCCATAACGGGACGCATTCTGACCTTATCGTTATCCACGGGCGTATATATCACGTTGCACGAGGGACCGTGTAAGGGTCTTAAGACATAGAACTGCCTTGTGTCGTTTTTGTCGATTGGAGATCTGGCATACTCTACCACCTCAAAAACTCCTTCAGAGCCGTATACTATCTTCTGTCCTATCGAAAACAACTCCGGTACCTCTTTCCTTCTGCGCCTCTGCGCTTGCGACTGTCGCGGGTGGATCTTCTGTATATATATTATAACATATTTCCCCAAAAAATGTAATAGGCAATATGACCAAAATCCCCACTCTTAAAATGTTACAATTTCCTAAATTATCGGTTGTTACAAAAGCTTTAGCGCACGTGTCTGTGTCAAATCCTGACGGGTAGCATAGAATTATAATGATGTATGTCGCTTTTTGCGGCAGACCTCACATTCTTATGTAAGGAGACTTTCAAATGTACAACGAAAGAACACGACAGACAGAAAATATAAATCAGCTTGGCGGGGTATCTGCGCCTCGCAAGAGGATAAATCAGTCGGTCAATGACCTGCAGGGCGACATTCCCTTCTCCGAGCTCATCAACCGTGAAGCTCCCGCGCGTCGCCGTTGTGACGGCACGCTACGTGATGACGTTGAGCGTCGTACACAGGATGGCTGCACACGCGCAACTCTCTCAAGAGACGTGGACACCGATAGTTGCGAGAACGGACGCTGCGGTGGCTGGGGACTCGAAAATCACCCCTTGGCTATGGTCTACTCGCCCTGCCAGGCGTGGAGAGAAGCGTACACGCCCGAGGTTGCGCTCACGCGCGGAACTATGTTCTCCGAGCTTGACCTTCCGCTTGAGGCGGCAAATAAAAGGGGGTGCATGTAATGATGAATAACAGACAGAATTCGTGCTACCGTGGCTGCAACTCAAACGGCGGCTCAAATCAAGCAAGTCTGATGCGCAAGATACAGGAGATAGATTTCTCTCTGTATGAGACCGTCCTATATCTCGACGCGTATCCGAGATGTCGCGCGGCGCTCAATTATTACCATTCTCTGAAGAAAACACGTGACGCGCTTGCGGCAGAGTACGAGAACGCATACGGTCCCATAACCGCCTTTGGCAATACGAGTCAGGGCTCTTGGGATTGGGTAAACGGTCCTTGGCCGTGGCATATCTGAGCGCAGATATAAGCAAATAGCACTCGCAACACCTTCAAATATATCGCCGCAAAGACGGCAGAACGGAGTATTTTTCCATGTGGATATATGAAAAGAAATTACAATTTCCCGTAAAGATAAAAACGCCGAATCCCAACACCGCGTCGCTTATAGTGAGCCAGCTTGGCGGCCCGGACGGTGAACTTGCCGCATCGATGAGATACCTCAACCAGCGCTACGCTATGCCCGACGGTCAGCTTGTAGGAATACTCACGGACGTAGGCACAGAGGAGCTGGCACACCTTGAGATGATAGGCTCGATACTCTATCAGCTTACAAGGAACCTATCGCCCGACGAGATAATGAGATCCAATCTCGCGCCGTATTTTACCGACCACACGACAGGAGTTTATCCTATCGCGGCATCGGGCGTACCGTTTGATATGAAGTACGTAGGCATCAAGGGCGACGTCCTCGCCGACATTCACGAGGATATGGCGGCAGAGCAAAAGGCTCGCGTGACGTACGACAACCTACTTCGTCTTGTAGACGATCCCGACGTTAAGGAGCCCCTTAAATATCTGCGCGAGCGTGAGATAGTGCACTATCAGCGCTTCGGCGACGCGCTTCGCATAGCACAGGATAAGCTTGATTCCAAGAACTTCTACGCTGTCAACCCCGCGTTTGATAAGTAAATAACTTTTTTCAAAATCAGCTTTAAAGGGGCTGCTTCATTTAGCGCAGAACAAAAGCCATTTTTACAAACAAGAACAAAAAACAGCTTAAAAATATAGTTTTTGTCTTTCAAATGTCGAAATCTGCCGATTTTTTGGGCCGATTTCCCCATTTTATGTAGCTTTTTAGTCGTGGTTTGGCTCTCCAGCGTACCCTTGTACGCCTACGAGAACCAAACCACGACTTCTGCATCTAAATAACTCTGCCCCTTTTCTCTGAGTCAAAAACTCGGAGGGTATTATCCAAAATAAGAGCCGAAAAGCGCTCCCGCACCCGCGGTGCAGAGTGCCGCGAGCACGTATCCGATAAGCGCAGACAGTCTTTTCATCGGCGACTGCTCAAGCCTTGTCACCTTGAGGTCTATCTTCTCAAGGTGCTCGGACATACTTTTCTGCTGGGTAGCAAGCACCTCAAGCGCCGTCACCATCTTGTTGAGCAAGACCGTGTTTGCCTCAAGATCGTCTATTCGGTGAGAGTTTGATTTACTCCTCTGCGTGTTCTCGGCAATAGCCTTGATAATGTCGTCGTTAGTCAAGCTCCATCTCCTCCTTAGCCTTAGCCTTGCAGTCCTCGACATAGGCGTTGTACGCGTCAAATTCCTCTGCCTTGACGTCTCTCTGACGCAGGATAGCCAGCTCGTCGCTGACAGAGTATTTTTTGCGTATAAGTATGGTTACACGGTTTGAATACAAGGTGTCAAGGGACGTGGGCGAGACGTCTCTGTTTTTCTTTGCGAGTCTTAAAAATCTCATTCTTCAGCCTCCTTTATCTGATACGTTACCTCAAGCGGCACGTCTCGCCTCTCCGCGTTGAGTGCCACTATCCTGCCGCCTGCCGAAACGGGTATAAGATTGTCGTCATCGAGTATATCCGAGAGGTCGGTCTCCTCGGGCGTGGATATCGCGTACTCCACGACGAATGGCGTACCCGCGGCGTAATTATCGGCAAGGTATTTCTTAAATCCCGCCTCGTCCTGCGTTTCAAGCTTATCTCTTGATATGCGCACATATATGTAGTGTGAATCATTTGGGTTCGGATGGAAATTAAAAGCATTTACCTTATCTTCGCCGGATGACTGTTGAACGTTTCCCACACTGTTCCATTTAAAAAGCGTGCTTGCGGCGGGGCGTTTTCCTCCCATAAACTTGTCAATAGCGCACGTAGTAGAAAACATCATACTAGTCTCGGTCTGAAAGGATTCTGACTGTATTGCCCAGTTTTCTGTGCCTTTAAAGGTTATCCTGCGCGTCCTGCGAACAAATTTTTTGATATTCTCCTCG
>CAJGCF010000095.1 GCA_904501865.1 uncultured Clostridia bacterium | reverse complement strand
GCATACAAGCTTACCCGTCGAAGTGTAAATAAGCACGCGGTCTCCCGCCGAGAAAGGAGAGCAGTAGCTTGCGGAGGTTCTCTTAAGATTATAATATACTTGAGCCAGACTACCCTTGTAGGTTATAGTTGTAGTGCCGTCGCCGTTGTCGACTATTTTGGAGAGACGTGAGCTTGACGCCCTGTGATTGCTGCCGTCGTCGCACATGCTCTCAAGGAGGCAGGAGGTCGCGTGTATGCCCTCCTTGCAACGCATTATGTGAGAGGCGTCTGCCGAGCATATGAGGGGAGTGTCGCCTCTGTATCTTCCGTTTTCGTCCATATATATTCCTAGCGACACACCGTATCTCACCTCCAAGGCCTTATGCTCAAGGTATGTGTTTTTATCTATAATAGGGGCGGCTGGGGGGGTGTTGTGGAAGCGGCAGAAATACATCTTCTCCGAGCCGTTGTTCGCCACTATCACCATGGTCGCGCCGTAGCTATAGCATACGACATCACGGAATATGATATCCGATACACTGTCGAGGTAGATGCAGTGGGTGTTTAGGCCTGCCATACGGCATACGAGCTTGTCGCCTGCGTGTATCTTACCTATCTTTGTGCTATTATCGGCATGCGTTACAGTCACGGTGCCGTCGCTGTTCTTTTCTATACTGTACCGAGGACCAAGTGTACCCCATGGGTATATCTTGCCGCGCTCGAATATGTCCACAAAGCTGCTGCTGAATTTGTTTTCGTCACTCTTTCCGAAATCCTCTCCGTATCCTGCGGAGATCTTACAGAGTAGAGTCCTGTCGTCCTGATCCTCAAGTACTGTAAGCTGACCGCAGGGCTGACCCGAATATCCGAATGTGATTCCCAAAATATTTACGTTCCTTGCGCCTTTGATATCGCAGACCGTTCCGTAATAGGATGCCTCAAGATACGCGCCGTAGGCGTAGACAGTCGTTGACGAGTGAGATGAGCCTAAGCGTATGGGCCCGTCTATCGTATACGCTCCGGGGGGTATTATGACGACGTCGGAGACAGCCGCGCGAGTCGAGATGTATTCGTTTGCGCTCAAAGACTCGGAGCAATCAAGTGAGCTTACCGTCGCCCTTCTAGGCATATTGAGGAAAAGCTCCTTATTTGTGTGTGGGAGCAGAGCCTCGTCAGCGCCGAACTCAAGCCTTGCGTCAACGTCGGTAAGATTATTTCCGTTCTGATTGGAGTTTTCCTCAGACACGACGCTTCCGCAGTTGTCATCGCATATTATATAGTCGTTTTTACGCGTACGGAGCGTGTTCGTCAGTGAATTGTGTATAAGATAAACGTTCTTATTACCAACGGCGGATATGCTCTTGGCATGATTGAGCACAACCGCGCAGTTGAGCGTTCCCTCAAGCACGATGTCTCCGTGCGTCTCATTCTGTGCCACGAGAGAATTTCGGGAGCCTTCCTCAAGCGACACCGCAACATTGCTGCACTCTATCCTGTTTCCCTGACAGATAAAGTCGTCGGCAGAGCAGAGAATAGCGAGCCCATCTGACTTTATAGCACAGTTTTGTATCGTGACGCCGTTACCCTTTACCGTAACAGAGCCCACAATGGTCATATTGGTCAGCGTTACGCCGTCTTTGTCTATAAGTAGCCCATCCGGGAGAGCAAATGTAGAGCCCTCTCCGTCATATATTGTGTTTTTCTGAATACTCATAAGATGGTTTATATCCATACTCTCCTCCATTTTTTGTTTTTAGTATTTAACAGACAAGATAAAAATGTCTCGTTACCACAATTATACCATGCTATATTTTTCTATTCAAGACAAATATTGCACTATTCAAGACAAATATTGCACTATTCAAGACAAATATTGCACTATTCAAGACAAATGTTACACTATTCAAGACAAATGTTGCACTATTCAAGACAAATGTTGCACTATTCAAGACAAATGTTGCACTATTCAAGACAAATGTTGCACTATTCAAGACAAATGTTGCACCACTCAAGATAAATATTGTATTTCGTCCGTCGAATTTTCACATTTAAGATCCGTACGGGACAGCGGAGGAAAAATCTGTGCAAATAAAATAAAAATGTAGTGAAAATGTGTTGAAAAAAAGAAAAAAATGTGGTATACTAAAATATGTATTTGGTTGACAGTTCATTTGTCGGGGGAAACGTAAAATGAGTAAGATCGGCTTTGATAACGAGAAATATCTGAATCTACAGTCCAAGCATATAAGAGAGAGGATAGAGCAGTTTGGCGGAAAGCTCTATCTTGAGTTCGGCGGCAAGCTTTTTGACGACTACCACGCGTCAAGGGTGTTGCCCGGCTTTGCGCCCGATTCCAAGCTCCAGATGCTGCTTCAGCTCAAGGACGAGGCAGAGGTGGTCATTGCCATCAACGCCGCGGATATAGAGAAGAATAAGGTCAGGGGAGACCTCGGTATAACCTACGACCTTGACGTTATGAGGCTTATAGATGCCTTCCGTGCGGTAGGTCTTTACGTGGGAAGCGTGGTGCTGACAAGATACGAGTCACAGCCCTCGGCAGTCAAGTTCATACAAAAGCTGGAATCTCTCGGAGTCAAGGTGTACAGACATTACTCCATTGAGGGATATCCTTACAATATAGAGGGAATAGTCAGCGAGCGGGGATACGGCAGAAACGAGTATATAGAGACGGCAAGGGAGCTTGTCATAGTCACCGCCCCGGGTCCCGGTAGCGGAAAGATGGCGGTTTGTATGTCACAGCTCTACCACGACAATCTTCGCGGCATCAAGGCGGGATACGCAAAATTTGAGACCTTCCCGATATGGAATCTCCCCCTCAAGCACCCTGTCAATATGGCGTACGAGGCGGCGACCGCCGACCTCAACGACGTCAATATGCTCGACCCATTCCACCTTGACGCATACGGAGCGACGGCGGTAAACTATAACAGAGACGTAGAGATTTTTCCCGTTGTTGACGCTATGTTCAAAAAGATATACGGCGATTCCCCCTACAAATCCCCCACGGATATGGGAGTTAATATGGCGGGAAACTGCATAATCGACGACGAGGCTGTAAGCGAGGCGTCAAGGCAGGAGATAATCCGCAGATATTACGCGGCTATGTGCGAGCAGAAGGAAAACGCGGGCACGAGCGAGACGGTAGGTAAGATAGAGCTGCTTATGCAGCAGGCGAACATAAGCGTTGCAGACAGGACGGTCACTGCCGCGGCAAATGAAAAAGCAGCGCTTACGGGCGGTCCCGCGGCGGCTATGCAGCTTCCCGACGGACGAATAGTCACGGGAAAGACCTCGTCTCTCCTTGGAGCAAGCTCGGCGCTCATTCTAAACGCACTCAAGACGCTTGCGGACATAGACGACAAGGTAGAGCTTATCTCTCCGTCCGTCATACACCCCGTTCAGCATCTCAAGGTCGACCATCTCGGAAACCATAACCCGAGATTGCACATTGACGAGATACTTATAGCTCTTGCCATAAGCGCGGTCACGTCAAAGAGAGCGGCTCTGGCGCTCAGTCAGCTTGAAAATCTCAATGGTTGCGAGGCGCATTCCACGGTGATACTCTCAAGCACCGATAGCCGCACCTTCAAAAAGCTCGGAGTCAACATCACCTGCGAGCCCGTGTATCAGGTAAAAAAGCTTTATCACGCAAAGTAATACAAAAACACCGCAGAGAACGCGTGATGTTCTTATCGGAGAAATCACAATATTACAAATTTGCTCCGCAGTAAACAAATAGATAGCCCCGACAGATTTTCAAGGTCTGTCGGGGCTCACTTATACTGTTCGATAAATTGGAATTTGACTATCTTTTCTTATATATGACCAATTCGGGGTTTTTGCCGTTTTCTTCATACG
Source organism: uncultured Clostridia bacterium (assembly GCA_904501865.1). Classification (GTDB taxonomy): domain Bacteria; phylum Bacillota; class Clostridia; order Oscillospirales; family CAG-272; genus SVTX01. The sequence continues at coordinate 153 of CAJGCF010000095.1, read as the reverse complement.
AGCATATAAGAATAAAATCCATATTTGCAACTATACCAAAGCATATGCCGAAATCGCTTTCAAGCTGACTACCGAGATATGTCTGCTTATCGTCAAGGAATTTTGCTTTTTCCCCATTCGGAAGGGTGTATTCCATATTGACAAACTCTCCCG
>CAJGCF010000094.1 GCA_904501865.1 uncultured Clostridia bacterium | reverse complement strand
CTTCATGCGAACTTGACCACGACATGTTCGACAAGATCTTCGCTTTCTGTGAAGCAGATGTCATGAACGCTCTCGACACCGACGACAAGAATATAAGAGACGCAAGAATGGTTCCCGTAAAGGACGCTATACTTGAGCAGTTCGGTGAGGAGTATCCCGACCTTCCCACTATGATGGACGAGCTCGTATATAAGATCCAGAAGAAGATAGTCCGCCGTTGGCTGCTCGTTGACAAAAAGCGTGTTGACGGACGTTCCATGAACCAGATAAGACCTCTAACCGCAGAGGTAGACCTTCTTCCCCGCGCACACGGCTCGGGACTCTTTACAAGAGGTCAGACTCAGGTGCTCACAGTCGCAACTCTCGGAACTCTCTCCGAGGCACAGATGCTCGACGGTATCGACAGCGAGACCAGCAAGAGATATATGCACCACTACAACATGCCCGGCTTCTCCACAGGTGAGGCTAAGGCAGTACGTTCTCCCGGTCGCCGCGAGATAGGTCACGGCGCGCTCGCAGAGCGTTCCCTCGTTCCCGTTCTTCCCTCCGAGGAGGAATTCCCTTATGCAATAAGACTTGTATCCGACGTAGTTTCCTCTAACGGCTCTACCTCGCAGGGCTCCGTATGCGGCTCCACCCTTGCTCTTATGGCGGCAGGCGTTCCGATAAAGGCTCCCGTTGCAGGTATCTCCTGCGGTCTTATAACCGCCGAGGACGGCTCTTGGGATACTATGATAGACATTCAGGGTCTTGAGGACTTCTATGGAGATATGGACTTCAAGGTAGCAGGTACCAAGAAGGGTATCACTTCCATTCAGATGGACCTCAAGATAGACGGTCTTACTCCCGAGATCATCGCAAAGGCGTTCGAGCAGACCAAGGCAGGCCGTGAGTACAGTATCGACGAGGTAATTCTCAAGGCTATCGACGCTCCCAGAGCAGAGGTCTCCAAGTACGCTCCCAAGATGACAAGCTTTATGATAGACCCTGACAAGATCCGTGAGGTTATCGGTAAGGGCGGCTCCGTTATCCAGAAGATATGCGCAGATAGCGGCGCGAAGGTCGACATCAACGACGACGGTATGATAACCATCGCGGCTATCAACGGCGAGAGCGCGGCAATAGCTAAGGCTATGATAGACGCTATCGTATTTGAGCCCGAGGTCGGCGCTGTATACACAGGTAAGGTAACAGGCATAAAGGAATTCGGTTGCTTCGTCGAGTATGCTCCCGGCAAGGAAGGAATGGTCCACATCTCCAAGATCGCAGACCGCAGAATAGAGACCGTTCAGGATGCGGGCATCGACATCGGAAGCGTTGTAAAGGTTAAGTATATGGGACTTGACAAGAAGGGCCGTATGGACTTCTCCATCAAGGACGCAAAGGATTGCTGATTATCAATAGCGGAGAGGGCCTTCCCTCTCCGTGCCGAAAATAATATTATCAAATAAAAAGGAGAAGACAAAATGACGTTTCTTGAAAATGTTGACAAAAAACAGCTTCAGAAGATTCTGATCATCGCAATATCAGCGCTCACCCTTGTTGCAATGGTACTCCTTCTCGTAGTTATTATTCTTGGCGTAGGCCCCAAGGCACCCGTAAAGGTCGATATAGACTTGGGAACCCTTAAGGTTACTGACAAAGAGCTTTTAACGGGCTCTCTGATACTTGCGGATGAGGATCATCCTTATACCGCAAACGAGGAGCTTATGGAGCTTGTGGGATGTCAGACCTACAGAAATGAGCAAATGACGCTTGAGGGAATACCGCTCGAAAAATCCAATAATAAGTATATTCCATACAAGCCAATGCAACTTGAGATCACGGCTATGGTGGCAGCTCACAAGATGCTCTGTGCCGCTAAAGATGCAGTCGGTGAAAAGGCAGTAACCATTGATGCCGCATACGGATATATCATTTACACAGGTGTTGAGACGGACGAATACAACACTGGAATGCTTATGTTCCTCTCGGACTATAGTTCTGAGACAGGCGCTTATGTGGCTCTTTCCGATGCATACTCCAAATGGTTTGACAAAAACGCTGTAAATTACGGCTTTATCGAGAGCTTTGAGGACGCTTACCGCTACGTTGGAGTCGCTCACGCAAAATATATGACAGATGCGGACTTCACGCTGGCGGAATATATCGAGCACCTTAAGACCAACACCAACTATGAGAAAATGCTCGTAGTAGAGATCGAAGACGTTAAGTACGCAAGCTATTACGTAGCATGCGCGGCTGATGACGAGATCAAGGTTCCCGCAAATAACGAGTACGTCATCTCGGGCACGAACGAGGGCGGCGTAGTCATCACGGTCAAGCTTGACAAGTAATAAAAGCGACCGCAACACATAAATATCGCCCGTGCGCGCGGAAAAGACCGTCTGCACGGGCATTTTTAAAGCATATAAGGAGTCGTATGAAACTTTTTACTCGCGAATGGTATCACGACACGCTCGTATCCGAGCTCTGTTTTCAGCTCCACGTGTCAAGCAGGGCAGAAAAATATTCAGATAAATATTTTGAGTCTCTGTATAAGGCGCAGGAAAAATGGACTGTTAAGAATGCCAAAAGAATAGCAAAATACTCAAAAACTCAATTTGACAAGACCGCCGCCGAGGCGGAGTTTGCCGCAAGCTACCGAGAAAATCTCGAATTTGTCAAGAACTCCCTGCCCCAAGATATCCTTGAGAGCGTAAAGGATATAAGGCTGCTTGCTCTCGGAACGGTGGAGTACGGCGTCAAGGAAAGCATCACGCGATTTTGCGGTCGGGTGGCTCGTAGGTGCGAAAAGATCACCGAGGCCTACGACGACGAGCTCGAGGTATTGAGCGAAACGCTTGGTTGGCTTACTCTGAACTCTCTTGATTTTCTTATAGGCTCGCCCGTAAAGCAAGTAGAGAAAAACGAGAATACTGTCACAATCGAGACCGTCGGCGAGGATATAGTGCCCTCTTGCAAGGTTATTCTCAGGGGAGCGGGAAATATTGAGGGCGACGGCGAGATAGTTAGCGCGTGCGTGCTCCGGCACGAGCTCGTCCGCGGCGACGAAAGTCCCCTTTCCTTCGGACTGCTCTGTATGAGCCCCGACGGCGAGCTCGTCACTCTCTCGGTGGCCTGCGAGAGCATTGAAATTCAGGAGCTGTGACACGTCTCGACGTAAAACACCCTTGACAAAAGGGTAAAAAGATAGTATAATATAATCCGTTCAGCAAATGATACTGTGAGAAAGGAGGTACTCGCTGTGGCTGAGAAAAAGGGCAGTGTCAAGATAGCCGCACAGAATAAAAAGGCTTACCACGACTATTTTGTCGAAGAAAAGTTTGAGGCGGGTATCGAGCTTTTCGGAACAGAGGTCAAAAGCATACGCGCAGGCAGTGTCAACCTCAAGGACTGCTATTGCGACGTCAAGAACGGCGAGCTTTGGGTAATAGGCATGCATATAAGCCCCTACGAGCACGGAAATATCTTCAACCGCGACCCACTGCGTCAGCGCAGATTGCTGATGCACAAGCGCGAGATAATGAAGCTGCACGGGCTCGTGGCGCAAAAGGGTATGTCGCTCATTCCCCTTTCCCTCTATTTTTCAGGATCACGCGTCAAGGTCGAGCTCGGTCTGTGCCGAGGTAAAAAGCTTTACGATAAGAGAGAATCTATCGCCAAGCACGATGCCGACCGCGAGATTGAGAGAAAAATGAAGGACAAATATTAACACAAGCTAATCTTCAACGCTTTGCGCAAGCAAAGCATATCACTTTTCGCGCAAGCGAAAAATATCACTGTGCGAAGCACAATATCACTCGCGCATAGCACGAATATCACTGCAAAAATGCCGTGCATTTTTGCCATGGGGGTGTAATGGTTTCGACGGGGATCTTGAGGTATGATAAGCGGGTAGAGCCGAGTAATCTCTAAAACTGCTCAAACTTAAAAAAATAAACGACAACAATACTGTTGCTATGGCTGCCTAATTATTGACCCTTCGGGGCTCAATAATGGCAGTGCCGCGGTCTGCGGACCGCCCGTTCCTCTCGGTAGGACCACGAACCGAGACTGAGCGTCCTTTTAGTGGTGCACGTGCATCGGTGTTTTACCGTTGAGCCGATCACGCAGAAAGCGGTTGCTTCTTCACCGAGCCTGAGCATCGGCGCGGCGAAGAAAAAGACTTAATAGATGTTCTGCACCCGGAGAAAGTTGTATCAAGAGTTTTTCGGACAGGGGTTCGATTCCCCTCATCTCCACCAATAGCTAAAGGGTACCCTTTGGGGTGCCCTTTAGCTATTGGTGGAACCGAGGGTCGCGAGAAGCCCAACGACTCAAATTTGTAACG
>CAJGCF010000093.1 GCA_904501865.1 uncultured Clostridia bacterium | reverse complement strand
CAAGCAGAAGATGCTCACTGCCTATATACGAGTGCCCAAGGTCACACGCATATGTCAGAGCCATATTGAGCGCGTACTGGGCTTTGGAAGTAAATTTGTTGGACATTTCAGACCTCTTGCTTTTCGGTGATTTTCAGGGATATGTATTTTCTTGCGAAATCAGCGCGAAGCTCGTCACACTCCTCAAGGGAGGAACATCTGCCGCCGCCCGATATGACGGAGGAGTCAAGCCCCTCTGCAAGCATAAAATTTAGCGCGGTAACGTCCGGCAGGGGCTCAAGCTCTTGTGAGCCGTATCCCAGAGCGTGGCTCAGACGTATCCGCGAGAGCAGGGTGAGCAGTTCACCCTGTGAGAGCAGTCGGGCGTATGAGAGGATACCAAGCGCGCGATGAGCGGCATCAATTATTATTTTGCTCACCTCGGGGAATATCATTCGCTCGCGCGACCTTTCGTCCTCAACAATTTTTTTCATCGTGAGATTAAAATGTCGCACCGCGCTCTCCTCGTCGCAAAGATAAGGTGGAATATATGATAGTATATATACGTCGCCCGAATTTTCCGCGTTTGACATCATAGGTAGCAAGGTCATTCCCACCCGTGATACGCTATGGCAGAGAACAGCGTAATAATTGTCCGAGGAAAGCGAGGGAAGATAGAGCGCGGTGGAAAGCTCTATTCCTGAGCCGCATTTGTGCGGCTCGCAAGCCAGATATCCCACCGACTCGGAAAAGGCAAAATCAAAATGGCGGTCGAGCAGCTCCTCCGCGCCCGCGGCGATGTTTTTAGCCTCGCCGATAGCCTCCCCCGCAAGTATCGCTTGTATAGATATAAGGTCCTTGCCGCCCAGAGCAACGGTTAGACTGCAGGGCTCGTTTACGTAAAGATAACGCGGTATAGTTGAGTCGGCAAATTCGCGGTCTACCAGCTGCTTTTCCGCGAGAGCGTAGGCGGCGTTGCGTCTGCCGTGGGGAATGCTCTCACTCTTGAATCCGTTGCTTGTAAGCACAGCTCCTATCTTTTCACATATATCCTCGTGCTTCTGGGTCTCCAAGAGCTGACAGAAGGGCATTTTTGCAAGATTTCGCACGTATCTGACCTTTGAAAACAGCACGTGCTCGGGACAGAGTCCCACACTGTTGTACCAAGACATAAATTTCTCCGTTCCGCCGCCTTTTGCGGCAATAAGTAATGATTAAAATAGACGGCTGCTTGAGCCGATTAGATATGTAGACGAGTTATTTCTTGCTCTCAAGAGTTTTTATTTTGTCGCGGAGCTCTGCGGCAAGCTCGTAATTCTCGGATTCCACCGCGAGTCTTATCTTTGCCTTGAGTTCAGCTATTGAGCGCTTAGTGTCAATGCCCGCTCGTTTTTTGGAGGGCATTCTCACGCCCTCTGCGCCGTCAAGCGTAAGACAGGACGGAAACAGTATCTCTCCGAATACCGAATAGCACTCGGGACAGCCCGCCGAGCCGTTTTTTATGAGCGTTTGCAGAGCAGTTCCGCAAAACGAGCACTGCCTTGAGGGCTTGTCCTTTCCCCCAAGCTCGTACGTGGGAAACGCGTCGCGCTGAGACGAGTAGAGAGAGGTCAGAGAGGGCTCGGGGACAAATTCCGAAAAAGCCTCGTCTCCGCCCTCACCCGAGGGAGCGTATTGCTGAAGTTTACCAAGCAGAGAAGCGCAATTTGCGCATAAGGAGTGTCTCCCACCGCCCTCGTCGGCATAAAAGACCGTGGCCTTTTTGTTTTTGCATTTTTCGCAGTTCATTTTATCTTCCTTTCTGCCGCCTCGGCGGCACAAATATATTCTACCGTTGATATTTGACCGAAAAAGCCAAAATACAGAGTTATCACTATTATTTTACATAATGTGGGGAGAAAAATCTGTCGCAATATGTAGCTTGACGAAAAAAAGTTAAAAAGCGCGCAAACAGGTTATTTGTATACACGCTTTTTTGAGTCAATAGTTTGTTCATTGATATTTTACAAAAATAATGTCAATAATAATTGACAAAGTATCCAATATGATATATAATTTAATTACAATGGGAGAGAAGGTTTTTTTTGACTTTTATTCCTAAAAAATAATTATTTACAATAAAGATGGAGGCAATCAAATGGACAAGAATTTGACAGTTGGAAATCGCAAGATCTCCGCTCTGTTTGACGAAGGCTCGTTCGTTGAGGTCGGCGCTTATATCAAGAGAAACGGCGACACTGAAACCTACGATGGAGTTATCTGTGGATACGGTTCCGTGTCAGGCAAGCTCGCGTTCGCTTTCGTCCAGGACAGTGACAGAGCAAAGGGAGCCTTTGACGAAGCGGGAGCTAAAAAGATAGAGATGCTCTACGACATGGCTATCAAGAACGGCGCGTCGGTTATCGGAGTATTTGATAGCGCGGGTGCGGCAGTGCTTGACGGAAGCGCTACGCTTTCGGCATACGGCAGATTTATGGCTTGTGTCGCAAAGGCATCTGGCGTAGTTCCTCAGATAGCCGTTTATGACGGACTCTGTACGGGAATGGCACTCACCACGGCTAATATGTTTGATATTTCGGTCAAGGTCGAGGATAAGGCAGAGCTTTATCTTACTCCTACCGCTAACAATAAGGAGCTTGCTTGCTCCATCAATGCCAAGGACGAGGCAGAGGCATTCGCGACAGTTCGCACCCTCGTTGAGATGCTTCCCGAGAACAATAAGGACGACGCTTCCGTTATGAGCGGAGACGATGCGGCAAGAGTCGCTATCATAGACGGACTCACGGGTAAGGCGCTCGTAGAGGCTCTCTGCGATAACGGAGTATTCTGTGAGCTTGACACGAGAAAGAGCGGAATCGTAACGGGATTCGCATTCTTTGGCGGCACGCTTTGCGGAGTTGTTGCGTCGGATAACAGCTGCGACGCGGGTAAGATAGGCTATATCGGCGCTAAAAAGGCGGCAGAGCTCATCTCCTTCTGCGACAGATTCGGCATTTCGGTGCTCACTCTTGTGGATAGCGAGGGACTTTGCGATTGCGCGTGCCCCGTATGCACCGCGTCACTTGCATCCGCTTACGCCAACTCCACCGTGGCAAAGGTGACCGCGGTTGTGGGCAAGGCTTACGGCGCAGGCTTTACGCTTCTCGGCTCAAAGACGCTCGGAGCTGATATTGAGCTTGCCACCGAAAAGGCGGTCATCAGTGTAATGAACCCCGAGAGCGCAGTTGCTTTCCTTATGAACGACGAGATAACCGCGGACAAGTCTAGAGCAGACGTTGAGGCTGAATGGTGCGAGAAATACGCAAGTGCAGTCGTTGCGGCAGAGAAGGGTGATATTGACGACATAGTCGAGGCAAGCACTCTCCGCGCGCGTATATGCTCCGCTCTCTATATGCTCTCCGTGAAGGCGGACGGCACTCCCGAGCGCAAGTACGCGAGAACTCCTCTTTGATTTTTAGGTGGGGTGATTAATATGAAATTTATTAAAAAATTAAGCATATTCGTCATTCTTTCTCTTGTTTTTTGTATGGCTTTCTCGACGGTCGCATTTGCTACCGATGCCGAGACCGAAACCGAAGATGAGGTTGTAACCGATGAAGTTATAACTGTAAAGGACTATATTTGGAAAGTTAAATGTCCTTCTTGTAAAAAAATCGGTTTGAAATACGGAGAAAAAAATAGTTTTGTGTGCCAGAATGAAAATTGTAAAAACGAGTTTACTGTAACTTGCCCCGCTTGCGATAAGGGCGGATTTGCTGTAAATGAAGAAGGTTTTTATGTCTGCACAAATGACGAATGTATAAAGAATCCTTTAACTTTGGATGACTTGCTTTCAAACTTGAACCTTGTTGAGGAAGAGACGGAGACCGAAACTTCCAACAAGCTTCCTATGGATCTTGGAGGCAAAAATAATCCTCTTGAATTTAATGAGCGCGCAGAAATCGCTCTTCAGGGAACCGCGACGGGTATGATAATGATATTTGCCGTGCTTGGTCTTTTGGCGGTTATCGTATCTTTGTCAAAGCTTATTTGTTATGACATCCCCAACAAAAAGAAGGAACAGGCAAAGGCTGCTCACGCGCCTGCAGTATCACCTTCAGTACCCGTTGAGGCGTTTCAGGCAGCACCCGTTATCAGTGAGCCCGTCACAGACGACGGTGAGCTTGCGGCTGTAATTACCGCGGCTATCGCGGCAATGCTCGAAAGCGGCGAATATAAGAATGAGTTCGTTGGCGGATTCAGAGTGGTATCATTCAAGAGAAGCACAAACAGTGCATGGAACAGAAAATAAGAAAGGTTTAGGTATATAATAATGAGAAGATTTAATGTAACCGTAAACGGTGTTTCATATGACGTAGTAGTAGAAGAGGT
>CAJGCF010000092.1 GCA_904501865.1 uncultured Clostridia bacterium | reverse complement strand
TTATTAAAACTCTTGACATCAACGATTTTTTGGAGTATACTAATTACAGAAGGAGCATCGCCGCCGGAGTCCCCGTTAATCTTAACGGTCCCGGTCTTGAACGGCGCGGCTCCTTCTTCTATTGAAAGAACCTCGTGCACATAAAAGCGTTGATTGTTATTATCTTTGATAAGAACTATTCCCATCAGGTGAGATTTGCCATCAATCTCTATAGGCGCAGCGATAACCGCTGTATCGTAACCTCTATTTTTCCAGTTTTTCTGATAATCAACAACTCTTCCTTTTTCTATCACCTTGGGAACCGCCGCAAATGATGCGGCTTTTTTTCTTCCTATTCCGTGCGCAATATCATCCTTTACTCCTCTTCGATCGAGAGTAACATCTCCAAGCTCGCCGTTAGTTGCAATATTTCCTTGTTCATCAAAGAACTCGCTCACTTGAGTAACTAAATCCATCTGCCCCTTTTCAAATTCCTTGCCGCTTAACCGAGCAACAGATGACATTTGTCCAACACTCTTTATATTGCTATCAATAGCTTTCTGCCTAGTTTCATCCGAAGAACCGACATCAAACGCCACCCCTCTCTGCTCCCCCGCGTCTTTGCTCACAGGCGCCTGCAAAAGCACGTCAAAGCCGCGTATTATGCCGTAAACGATATCCGTCTCCTCCTTGGTCTGCGCGCCCTTCTGCTTGAGTGAGGAATACATCTCCTTAATAAAATTAGCCGCGCGCTTGAGGATCTTGTCATCCTTGCGCGCATAACGCTCAAGGAGCTTTGGCGAGTTGAGCGCCTCACCCACAAGACTTGCCGTGATCTCGCTATCGATAAGAGCCTTGTATTCCGCGCTCTTAAGCCTCTCCTCGACTCTCGCCTTTATGTGTTGGGGAATATTTTCCTCACTTGACAAATTATTTTTTTGCTCCTCGGGGTTGACAAGGTCATTCTTTTGGTGTATACTCTTATTAGAAAGTGTTTCATCAAGGGCCCTTGAGCCCACTACGGCAATTATTTTTGCTGACGATGGAACACTTTCTTTTATTTTGCCAACGCTATATACAGTTGCTACCGTTCCATTGTGACCTACAGATAGAGTAATCTGATAGTACTGACCGTCAAAATCTTCAAAGTAAGCCGTCCTATAGGTAAAGCCGTCTTTTGCGAAGGAATGATTCTTTTGATCTTGGTCGTTTGATTTTTTTTGCGAACGCGACGTTTCCGCAAGCTCATCAATGTGTGATTCTGCGTGAAGCTTAACAAGAAATTCCTCATCGGTTAGCTTTACTCTTTTTCCGTTCACATACTTATAGTTATCTCTCGCCTTATCCGCAGTTTCGGATCTCGTGATAGTTAAAACATCTCCCTCAATGGTTTTGATATCCAAAGAGGAATTATCCTTTAACAACGCATTAAAGAAATTGCTTATGTCCCGTCTCTGTTCGCTCAGCGTTTTTCCGCTTATAACCTTTCGGCTCGCAGTCACGTACGTATTTCCATTATCAAGATTGACAATATCATACTTTACGTTACCCGCGCTCTCCCCACTCATATACTCCTTGGTAAGAAGCGTTCGGTAGAAGTCCTCATACTTCTTCCGATATCTCTCCTTTGCCTCGGGCTTGGCGTGGCTCATAACGTACTCAGCGAACGCCTTGAAGCCCTCGCGACCTTCAAGGTAGTGAACGACCTCGTGCGCCACGGTGCCCTTGATGGTGTTCTTCATACTCGTGCTGCTGTTGAGGATAATAACAGTCTTGTCGCCTACCTTGACCGCAAGACCTCTCTGCGTCACCGTGTCCGAGAATCTGATCTCAAGGTCAGACTTGGGATTCGCCGCCATAATGTTGACAACGCCCCTGAGAACAGACGCCTCAACTCCCTGCGCCGAGCGTATCGTTCTGATGATAGAGAGTCGCTTACCCTTTGATAGCGAATCAAAATCCTTGACGTACTCGCGTGCCGTGTTGAGCTCCTTAGCCGTGGGCGCGTTTTTCTTTTCCCACTCAATGAGCCTGTCCGCCGCCTTCTCCGCTCTCTCCCTCCTCTGCTCATCGGTAAGAGCCTCCTTGGCCTCGTTTACCTTCACTCCATCCTGCGCCGCCTCCTTGTAGGGACCGGCGTCCCCGACGGTCCGTCCTTCTCCGTTCTCCGCCGCCTGCACCTTTGGCTCCCTTGTGTAAAGGGAGCTGTTGCCATCGGCAACTGAGGGATTGCTTTTTTCCGCCGCCTGCGCACGTTTTTCTGCCGTCCTCACGTTTTCTTGCGTTACGCTCACATCTGCCCTCTCGGACTCCTTCGCGCCCTCACGCGCAAAATTTTCGGCATTTTCCGCAAGATCGTTCTTGACAATATTTTCTTTCCCCTTGGGGTTGACAACAGGCTCGTTTCGGTGTATACTATTATCAGTGGAGCTTCTGCCGCTCGTCTTGGACGTTCCTGCAAGGGTATTTGCACTTGCTGGCGGTGTACGACCTCCACTATTTTTATTGATTATCCAGGCACTCTTTAACGTAAGGGTGCCTTTTTTTGTTGAGGTAATCGTTATTGCAACGTTTCTGCCGTTTATATCCTTCTCAAATTTGAGAGCCTTATTGCCTTGATTGTCTGTTGTAGAACTGACGTCATCCGGTTGAATTACTGTTTCGATTATGTCTTCAATATTGCCTTTGTCAACTGCCTTTTGCCCACGCGCAGCCTCTGTTTTTTCATTTCCATGCTCGTCAAAAATGTGAGCTATAAAGTTGCTTGCAATTACAAAATCATAGTCAGTGATATCTACATTGGCTTTTTTCTTTGCAAGATCAGCGACGTCGGGATTAACCACACCTATATGCAAGCGCTTTACAGGATTTTGTTTCGATGCAGGGTTTATAAATTCCGCAATTTCATCATAGTTGCGTGAAATTTTGTCGTTAGGATTAGACTCTATATGTCGTCTACGATCTGCATCATAATCTCCCAAGGTGGTAAGAGCTTCTTTCAAATCATACTGCTCCGTTCCAATAACAGATTCGCTCGTTTCAGTAACAGAATCATTTGTTCCGATAACAACACCGCTCACCGCTCCCATAGCCTGCTCCTCGGCCGCCCGGGGAGCACTCGCAACCTTTGCCGTTTCGGGAACCCTCACCATTCTCACCGCCTGAGGAATATTCACCGCTCCAGCGACCTTTTCACTGTTCACTATTCCTTCTTCACTCGTAACCGCTCCACTCTCTCTGGAGATAACGTTTTCTATCGCGCTCTCCTGCTGCTCGTCCGCACGTACGCTGTCAAAATTAAACATACCGGGAACGTATCGCATGATAGCTAACTGCCACGCCACGTTATCCGTGTTCTTGGCAATATCGGCAGCTGTATAATCTCTACCGTTGCGCTTTTCCTTTGCTATGGACTTGTTAATGTATGCCGCCCACGCCGCGCGATCCTGCTCGGACGCCTTCTCTATGCCCTGCTGTACGAAATTAAATGTGGACTGCGTCTCGGCAAAATACAAAGAGGCCTGCATTTCACCAAGTATCGTCTGACCTTTCGTGCCCGTCTTTGCCTCGTCAGAAAGCTTATTATAAGCGTCAACTTGACCGCGCAGAGCCTTCGACCACTCGGGAGCCTTCTTCCAATTCGTGCCCTGCGCCGCAAGCTTGTCCGCCACCGAGACCGCAGTATTCACAAGCGTCTGGGAATTTCCGTTCTTGATTATCTTCGCGCCCGTATTTCTGTTTGATACCGCACGCAAAACGTCGCCCGTGCCCGCGGTCACAGTGCCCGACACCAAGCCAACCGCGCCCGCGTAGAGCGCGTCCGTCAAGGAATACTGCTTGTCGGGGTCTATCTGTAAATTTCTCTGCAAAAACGTGTCTATATACTCTGACGCGAACTCCTCTCCGAACTCTCCCGCCGCGTCGGAAAGGACCTGTCTTACAAGTCCCTTCCTGACCGCAGTCCTGCCGACGTTTTTGAGTGCCTTGGAGCCTATATTGCTCGCGAGCTTGGACATACCGCCGCTAAGCTTCTCAAGAGTTGCCTCTGCCGCGCCGCCAAGTACACCGTAGGCGATCTCCTTCGCACCGACCTCGCCCGTTTGTGCCGCCGCATTTGAAACTCCCTGCGAGGAAATCCCCGCAAAAAACATACCCGTGCCCAAGCCGGGAGCGACCGCGTCGAGCAGGAAGTATGCCGATTGTCCCACACCGTGCCCAACGTTACCGATAAACTCCATAACACCACCGGGATTATACTCCTCGGTAATATCCGCATACCAATCTCCCACAACGTTATCCTTAAAAACGTATTTAGCGTATCATCAGCTTCCAATCACTGATTTTGGATATGGCTGGCAACGTAGGAACTCAATCATTAGCTGTAACG
>CAJGCF010000091.1 GCA_904501865.1 uncultured Clostridia bacterium | reverse complement strand
TAAAAAAGAGGCTTTTGCCTTGGAAAGAGGTGTTTTATGTGTACGGCGGTGGTATTTGGTGAGAAAAACAGTTATTTCGGCAGAAATCTTGACTTGGAGCGGGTGTATCGTGAGCAGGTCGTCTTTACTCCGAGAGGTTTTGAGCTTTGCGGTCGCAGCCGCAAGCCGCTCTCGCGGCATTTTGCCATTATGGGTATGGCGACGGTCATTGACGGTTATCCGCTCTATTACGACGGTTTCAACGAGCACGGACTCTCTATCGCGGGGCTGAATTTCGTGCAGAGCACGCAGTATTCCTCTCGGCGTGAGGAGGGGAAGGAAAACGTGGCTCAGTTTGACTTGATACCCTTGGTGCTCGGCACCTGCCGCTCGGTTAGTGAGGCGAGGGAGCTACTCTCGCGCATCAATATTCTTGATACGCCCTTCAGGGACGACCTTCCCGTCGCGCGTTTGCATTGGATGCTCTCGGACCAAAGCGAATGCGCCGTCCTTGAATTTGTGCGCGAGGGCGCGAGCATATATGATAATCCTGTAGGAGTACTCACAAATGAGCCGCCCTTCCGCACACAGTTATTCAATCTGGGACTTTATCAAGCTCTCTCGCCGTACGCGGCAGAGTCCGGGTTTTCGGACAAGCTCAAGCTCCCCTTTCACAGTAGGGGAATGGGGGCTTTCGGTCTGCCCGGCGACGTGTCAAGCGCGTCGAGGTTCGTGCGCGCGGCTTTCGTGAGAGCAAACGCCTTCGAGCCGAGAGACAGCGGGATTGCCGTGGAGCAATTCTTTCATATCCTTTCCTCTGTTGAGCAGGTGGAGGGGTGCGTGAGGCTTGACGAGGGACTTGAGAGGACTCAATATTCCTCTTGCTGTGACTTGTCGCGCCGAGTGTATCACTACAAGACCTACAACAACAGCCGCATAACCTCGGTGGCTATGCCGCAAGACCTGCTCGACAGAGACAGACTGCTCTGTCACTCGCTTCTGCTCGCGTCCGACGCGGCGGAGGGTGAGCTCGTCTGAAAAGCACTTTTTGCTTGACAAGGATTGGCTTTTATGGTATAATTAGGAGTATTTTAGGTAAGGCTTTTGCGGAAAATTCAAGTCTTGAGAGAAGGAGGGTTTTATGGGCAGAATATGTGATCTTCACGCGCATACGGTACATTCTGACGGTACCCTTACGCCAGAGGAGCTGGTAAACGCCGCTTGCAAGGCGGGCATATCGGCTATTGCTCTGACCGACCACAACAGTGTCTCGGGGCTTGATGAATTTTTGCTCGCGGCGAACCGCGCGGGAATTATCGGCGTGCCGGGAGTTGAGTTTTCGACCGAATATGAGGGTAGGGAGCTCCACGTGCTCGGGCTCTTTATAGCCCGTGAGCGATATAGCGACGTCACCGAGTTTATAGGTGACCTCAAGGAGAGAAAGCACCAGAGCAATATGCTCCTCGTTGAGCGTCTGTCAGATTTGGGCATCAAGGTGGATTACGGTGAGCTTATCGCCGCCGCTCCCGACGGATACGTCAATCGCGCGCATATCGCGGTGGCTATGCTACGCCGCGGATACGTGAGCTCAGTGCGCGAGGCGTTTGACACTTATCTTTCAGAAAAGGCGGGCTATTACGTTCCGCCGAGCCGTCCCGACGTGTTCGAGACCATAAGCTTTATCCGCTCGATAGGAGGGATTTCGGTCATAGCGCACCCGCGTCTCCAGCTCACCTTTGACGAGCTTGAGGCTATGCTCCCGCGCGCAATAGAGCACGGGCTTGACGGTATAGAGACGCAATACTCTCTGTATTCATCAGAGGACAGAGAGAGGTCTCGTGAGCTTGCGAAAAAATATGGGCTTTGCGAGAGCGGAGGCAGTGATTTCCACGGCGACAACAAGCCGGGACAGTACGTAGGCATCGGTAGGGGAGACCTCGTCGTGCCGTTTGAAATATACGAAAGGCTTGCAGACAGATCTGCACAGAGTAAAAAATATGACTAAAATAATAATGATACGACACGGATACAGTACAGCCAACAAAGAAGGCTTGTTTGCGGGGTGGACCGACGCGCCGCTCACAGATACGGGAAAAGAGCAGGCAAGGCTTTGCGCAGAATTTTTTCGCTGTCTGTCGGACAATACGGGAGGCGCGCGTGACGGTATAAACAAGTACGGCATATCAAGGGTTGACGCTATATATTCAAGCGACCTCTCTCGCGCGTACGATACGTCGCTTGCGGTCGCGGAGGTGCTTGGGCTGCCGTCCGTAAAGTGCGAGGGGCTTCGCGAGATATTCGGCGGCAAGTGGGAGAGTGTGCCCTTTGCTAAGCTGTCCGAGAAATATCCTCACGATTACGACGTGTGGATGAATGATATAAGCCGAGCGGTATGCACGGGCGGCGAGAGTGTCAAGGACTTTGCCGAGCGCATACGACGCACGGTCACCGAGATAGCCGAGAGGCACGACGGCGGAGTGGTCGTGATAGCCACGCACGCGACTCCCATAAGAGTGATATGTACTCTTGCGGCAGGCTTTGAGGCGCGCGAGATAGGAAACGCGACGTGGGTGAGCAACGCGTCCGTAAACATTTTTGAGTACGACGGTAGCTTCCACGCGGTACGCACAAACGTCACAGAGCATCTTGTGGGTTTTGAAACAGAGCTTCCCAAAAATATATAATTAACAAAAAACCGATAGGCTTTTTTGAGCCTATCGGTTTTTTCTTATTTGTTTCGGGGTCTGTCGCTCAGTCCCAAGATATAGTCAGATGTGACGTTGTATATCTTGCAGAGAGTGAGCAGGTGGTGCAAGGGAAGCTCGTTCGCGCCTCTTTCATATCGCGCGTACATGGTCTGTGACGTGCCCAGGAGATCTGCTATCTCCTGCTGGGTCTTGTCGTGATCCTCTCGAAGATCGCGGATACGTTTCACGTATTTCATTTCCATATCTTACTGTTCCTTCTCCTTATTACAAATCAATTATAGCAAGTAAACAAATTTACTGCAAGTTATAATAAATATTTTTACTAGTTTGCCTATTGATTTTAGTAAATAAATGTACTATAATAAGATGAGACTTGAATTTTGCCGAGTCTCGCGCTAAATTAATGGATAGAATTATGCGCTGAGTGTAACATTTTATCAATAGACAGTCTGTGATAATAACAACAGATAAGCCTTTCTGACGCAGAGCATTTTCTCACTTTTAAGCGACGCATCAAAAAAGGGGCACGGAGAGGACACACTGACTCTCCGTGTCAGTATTGTATCCGTTTAAACGCAATAATATATGGATTGGAGGTTTGCAGATGGGATTCGTATGGTTTTTGATAGGATTTTTCCTTGGTGGAGCTATCGGAGTTGCCGTAATGGCTTGTCTTCGAATGAGCAAGGTAGAGGACTACGAAAATGAACTCATCAGGTTTGAAAGAGAACTGAAAAACAAAAAATAAGATTTTGCGTTGTACGTTAAGCCTTGACCGTAGGGGCGACCATCGGTGGTCCGCGAAAATACAGACTGTCAAGGTCGCAAAAAACGGACGTGCAATGCACGCCCCTACAAAAATCGGCGGAGGTATTATTCCTCTGCCGATTTTTACGTTGTACGTTAAGCCTTGACCGTATAGTCTTTCCGTCTCTCCGCTTTTTGCTAAAATTTTCTTCCGCTCTTTACAAATGGTGACAAATGTGTTATAATGTGCTATATATGGATATGTGCGCACGTTGCGCGCAGTGTTTGTGCCGCCGCGAGCAGCAAAATTTATCGATTGCTATTCATCGGAATGGAGATTTTTATGAATAAAAAAGGTAGAGGGAAACTCTCGTTTGACAAGTGGAAGGGTTGGCTATATCTGCTCCCCGCCGCTCTGTTTATCGGAGTGTTTATGATATATCCGCTCATCGACGTGTTTATTTACTCCGTCGAGGAGGATTTCAACTTTGTAACTCAATATTCTACGGGAGTGGGACTTGGTAACTTCAAGCACGTTCTCAACGATCCGTATTTTATCCAGGCTCTCAAGAACACGCTGATATTGGTGCTGATCACGGTGCCGCTATCCACTGCCATCGCACTTGTCATCTCCTTGGGGCTCTCCTCGATAAAATGGCTGCGCAAGCTCTTTCAGACCGTATATTTTCTGCCCTACGTGACAAATACTTTAGCTGTGGGACTCGTATTTATGGTGCTTTTCAAGCAGACGGAGTACACGGATGGTATGGTCAATCTGCTGATCGGTCTGTTTGGCGGTGAGTCGGTGGACTTTATCGGCGGTCCTTATTGGGCAAAGATGTTCGTGCTCTGTTTCTACACCATATGGGTGGTGCTTCCTTTCAAGATACTCATTCTCACGGGCTCGCTGGCGTCGGTCAATCAGACCTACTACGACGCGGCGCGCGTGGACGGCACCAGCAAGAGCCGAATGTTCTGGAAAATAACGCTGCCTATGATAT
>CAJGCF010000090.1 GCA_904501865.1 uncultured Clostridia bacterium | reverse complement strand
TTGTTTTTTGTCTAGGCTCATAAAAGTGGCTTTTGTTCTGCGCTAAATGAAACAGCCCCTAGTATAAAATTGGATATTATTTCTTTTCGGTTACCTTGGCTGCAACGTTCTGGGGAACTGTATCGTATCCCGTTACGTTATACTCGAAGAATCCACGTCCCTGTGTCATGGCACGGAGAACCGTCGGGTAATCCGCAAGCTCTGCCTTGGGAGCCGATGCGTGAACGGTAGTGTAGCCCTCCTTGTCCTCGCACGCGTCCATGCCCATAACTGCCGCACGGCGCTTGTTGAGGTCACCCATAACGTCACCGACCATGTACTCGGGAACGGTTACGTCAAGATCGCCCACGGGCTCAAGGAGCACAGGACCTGCCTGTTCAAGACACTTCTTGTATGCGAGAGAAGCCGCTGTCTTGAAGGAGATTTCGTCCGAGTCAACGGGGTGGTAGGATCCGTCGTGAAGGTCTGCCGCAAGTCTGGTCATAGGATAGCCGTAAGCACCCTTGAGCATTGCGTCCTGAAGACCCTTTTCAACTGCGGGGTTGAAGTTCTTGGGAACAACACCGCCGACAACGGATACTGTAAAGGTCAGCCCCTCTTCCTCTGTAGGAGAGAACTTGATCCAAACGTGACCGAACTGGCCTGATCCGCCGTTCTGCTTCTTGTGCTTGCCTTCAACGTCGACGGTCTTGGTGATCTTTTCTCTGTAGGGGATAGCGGGTATCTCGTATCTTACGTTTACACCGAAGCGGTTCTTGAGGTTAGCCGCAAGAATTGTAAGGTGCATATCACCCATAGCGTAAATGAGCTGCTGATTGGTCTCTGCGTTGTTCTCGTACTTAAGAGTTCTGTCCTCCTCGGTCATTCTTGCGATAGCCTGGGATATCTTGCTCTCGTCCTTTGCGGTGAGAGGATACATAGCTCTGCAATAGTAAGGAGTAGCGTACTTGACCTTCTTATATTCAACCTTTCCCGCTGCCGAGAGAGTGTCGTTCGTGTTGGTGTCTGAGAGCTTGGATACCATTCCGATATCTCCGCACGCGAGCTCGTCTACCTCAAGCTGCTTGTTACCCTTCATTATGTAGATGTGAGCAAGCTTTTCATCCGCGCCGCTTCTCGCGTTTTTGAGAGTAGAGTCCTTTTTGAGAGTTCCGCTCATTACCTTGAAAAAGGACATCTTACCTACGAACGGGTCAGCGACGGTCTTGAATACGAACATAGCGGGAGTCCCCTCAAGAGCAATCTCTGCGTCACTGCCATCCTCATATTTTTCAACCTTCTTAGCGGTGTGTCTGGGGAAGGATGCCGCGATGGAATCCATCATAGCGATAACGCCCCAAAGTCTTGTAGCCGCGCCGCAATATACGGGAGTGATAGAGCCGTCGATGATACCCTCGTGGAGAGCGTTTACGGCTTCTTCCTTTGTGAATTCCTCACCCTCAAAGAATTTCTCCATAAGCTCCTCGGACGTGCCCGCGAGAGCTTCGTTGAGGACTTGCTTGTACTTGTCAGCCTCTGCCTCAAGCTCGGGAGTCATGTCTGTAGGCATTCTCTTGCCGGAGTCGTCATATACGTATGCCTGCATGTCAAGAAGGTCGATCATTGTGAGATCCTTACCGTTCTTTCCAACGGGAATGAATACGGGACAGAGAGACTTACCGAATTTGTCGTGAAGCTGGTTGAAGGTAGCTCCGAAATGAGCGTCGTAGTTGTCGCACTTGTTGATGAAGAAAGCTCTTGGAATACCTGCCTGAACCGCCTTGTCCCAAGCAAGCTCTGTTCCAACCTCCATTCCTGCCTTGCCGTCAACGCAGATAACACAGCTGTCCGCAACTCTTGCACCTTGTATGACCTCGCCCTCGAAATCAAGATATCCGGGGGTATCTATGATATTGATCTTTACATCCTTCCAGAATACGTGAGCGAGAGATGCGGAGAGAGAAAACTTTCTTACTTGCTCCTCTGCGTCATAGTCGCAAACGGTGTTGCCGTCGGGAACGTTGCCGAGACGGTCTGTTCCGCCACTGACGAAAAGCATAGCCTCTGCCAGAGATGTTTTGCCGCTTCCACCGTGTCCTGTGAGGACGATATTTCTTATTTGCTTTGTGTTGTATTGAGCCATTGTTCTGTTCCTTAAACCCGCAATATTTCACGGGTCCCTTTCATATTATATATAACAATAGTTTTTCACGTTTTTTGCGTCACAACAGCAACGCAACTAACACATTAATAACATTATACAACATTTTTTGGTGAAATTCAATGTCTTTTGGCTAATTTTTTATGTTGTATTTGTAGAAGTTGCAACTCAAAATTTGTACAATTATCACAATTTTGGGCAATTTGACTACATAAAACACAAAACAAAGGGGCTTGTAAGAAAGCCCCTTTTGTTAATATTCTGATATCAAAGCTTGGAAAAGCCGAAGCTATTTACAAGCGCATCTATCTTTTCGCCCTTCTTGCAAAGAGGACATTCGTGAGACGGATGCATCTGATAATCCTGAAGGTCCTTGGGATTGAAAACCGAGTGAACGGGGTATCCCATACAATCGTCGGCAGTCGCGAATATAGACGCTATTCCCGACACCATACCGCCGTAATAGTTTACTGCCTCGATAGCCGCCTTTGCGGTGTATCCCGTATTTACGGACGCCGCAAGGATAAGCACGTGCTTGCCTTTGATCATGGGAGAGAGGCTATCTCTGAATATGAGCTGATTTCCCGAGGTCTGCTCGGGGGTTACCACGTATATGGTTTGGTGAGCGTTCATATTCATAAAGTCTTCCTTGGTAAGCTCTGCCGCAAGACAGGTGCCTACCACCTGAGTCTCGTCAAGGCACAGTATAGTGTCAACGATGGTGCTCTTATTGTAGAAGGACACCAGCTCCTTGGCTACTGCGCTCGCCTCGGAAAGACGGGACTTTTGCAAAGTAACGTCAATATAGTAGTTAGTATGACTGCGACCCGTTGCGAAATGTCCCTGCGCCACGCGCAAAAACAGATTTTTTCCTTTTGTTTTGATCTTATAGGTTTTTAAAGTTGGCATAATACTCCTCCTTTATTGGTGTTATTATTGTACATAAAAAAGAAGATTTTGTCAAGATTGTTTCAAATATTTTGTTAAAACATACAATTTTCGGGACGCCATTTTTACATTCTGAACAAATTTTTGGCGTTTTGCGTCGTTATACGTGCCGCTTCGTCAAAGGAAATTCCGTGTATGTCTGCTACGACCTTGAGTGTGTTCTGCATCAGGATAGAATGATTTATTTTTCCCCTGAACGGCACGGGAGCGAGATAAGGCGCGTCTGTTTCAACGAGCAGCTTGTCAAGAAGAGTTGCCGCACACGCCTCTCTCACTTTCGATGCGTTTTTAAATGTGAGCGGGCCTGAAAATGAGATGTACCAACCTCTTTTTGTAAGCTCCTTTACCATTTCCGCACTCATAGAGCAGCTGTGAATCACGCCCTTGACTGAGGGGTATTTGCATATTATGTCAAAGGTGTCTCCGTGAGCCTCTCTGTCGTGTATGACGACGGGAAGACCGAGCTCCTCTGCCAGAGACATCTGACGGGTGAAATATTCAAGCTGAAGCTCTTTGCTCACGGGTTGCCAATAATAATCAAGACCGATCTCCCCGATAGCGACTATTTTGTTTGCTTTTCTCGCCGTCTCGTCGCAGACAAGACTTTTTATGCGTGAAATTTCGTCATTGGGGGAGAGCTTGCAGACGCCCTGCGCGTCTGAGGGATGGATACCTGCGGCGACGTGCATAAAATCATATTTTCTTGCCTGCTCTATACAGACAAGACAGTTTTCATAGCATGTGCCAACATTCACAACACCCGATACAGTATTGCGAAACTCATCTGATGAGAGAAGGCTCTCTGCACCGCCCTCAAGCGCGTCAAATTTAGGGTCGTAATAATGAGCGTGAGTGTCAAAAATTCTTTCCATATATCTTACCTGTAATCAAATCTTCCGCCCGTTGTTTCAAGCGAATCTCTGCCGCCCGACATTTCGGTTATCTTGTCTGAAAGCTTGGAAACTACCGTTTCCTTTACGGCAAAACGCAGGGTGACCTTGTCTGAAAAATCCGTATCGTCTATGATTGCCGCGAAGGTGGGAAGCAGGACGGAGTATTTTTGATAATCGGAATATGAGCATTCAAGACGAAGCTCGGAATATTTTTCATACGTAATTATCTTTGCCGCCTCAAGTCCGACCTTGGCTCCGTGCGAATACGCTCGAACGAGTCCTCCTGCACCGAGAAGAATGCCTCCGAAATATCTCGTGACCACAACAACAGCATCACAGACACCGCTTTTACGTATGGTATCCAGCATAGGAACACCCGCGGTGCCCTGCGGCTCGCCGTCGTCGGAGTATCTTGCGACTATGCCGCCCTTGAGAAGATAAGCCCAGCAGTTATGCGTGGCATCGGAATATTCTTTTTTCTTGGCTTTTACGAACTCCATAGCCTCGCCCTCTGTTGTAATATGCTTTGCGTGGCATATAAAGAGCGACCTTTTTTCCTCAAATTCATCTGTTCCCTCGCCGTACAGCGTAGTATACAGCTCGGATTTCGTTTCTTCACTCATCTGAAAGT
>CAJGCF010000089.1 GCA_904501865.1 uncultured Clostridia bacterium | reverse complement strand
ATAACAATATGAAAAAAAGGCTAAATCACAAGATTCTCGGGGCGGTAGCGGCTTTGAGTCTGGCTCTTACCTGTATGCCCCAGATAAGCGCCTCGGCAACCGAGGCGATGGGTTACACGCAAAACCAAGAATCAGAAAGCAGGGGGGCAGATTCTCGGTCATCCATTCCCTCGGGCGCGTACAGAATAAACGTAAACATAAACGGGAGAGGCGTGCTCAGCGGACGAGTATTCAATCTCGGTGGCATTACATACGTCCCAATGTTCAAATTCGCGGATTGGCTTGGTAGCTTTTCCTACTCCAACGCATACGGAAACCGTGTTACAGCGACTGTTGAGGGTGTAAATCTCGAAATAACCGCAACTGAGGGTAATCTTTACATATGCGCAAACGGAAGATATTTTTATACAGGCCGCGAGGTAATGCTCTGGGGCGGAGAGATATACGTTCCCATAACTCCGCTTGTAAAGGCGCTCAACTGCTATGTCAACTGGAGCTCCGAGTCTAACAGCTTTATGGTGCGCTCGGGCGATACGTCAAGGCTCAAGCACGCATCCCAGGTATATAGTGATGACGCGGTATATTGGCTCGCGCGCATAATCTCGGCAGAGGCTCGCGGGGAGAGTCTTCAGGGAAAAATGGCCGTGGGAAACGTCATTTTGAACAGAGTCCGCTCTTCGCAATTTCCAAACACTATATACGGAGTAATATTTGATAAAAAATACGGAACACAGTTTGCTCCCACCGCAAATGGTACCATCTACAACACTCCGACCTCCGAGAGTATCATAGCCGCGAAGATGTGTCTTGAGGGCTACTCGCTCTCAACTGATATTCTCTATTTCTTCAACCCAAGATATACCTCGGCAACGTGGATAAAGCAGACCAGAGAATATGCGTTTACCATAGGAAATCACGTATTCTATGAATAAAAAACAGGACCCGCGACTGCGGGTCCTGTTTTTTATGAGGTTTTTTTGTCGACGGATGAGCCGTGACACATTCCGCATGCACCGCAGTTTCCGCCGCAAGAGCAAGAAGACTTGCCCTTTATCTTATTTCTGATTCCGTAAACCACTATTGTGATAAAAGCGGCACTTATAAGGCATATAAGAAGTATCGATAGCCATTCCATAGCCAAAAGCCTCCATTCTTATTATTTTACCTTAACCGACATAACGTTGTCGTTGTTCTTGTTGGGACGAACCAGCATATAAATCATGAACGCAAGAACTGCTGCCGCAGCCACGGTGCCTATAACGTTACCCACACCTATAAACCACGCTCCTATCTGATAGGTGATAAGAGAGCAAGCATAGGCGAACACACACATATAACCTATTGCGAACATAGTCCATTTTCCGTTGTTCATCTCTCTCTTGATAGCACCCATAGCGGCAAAGCAGGGAGCACAGAGGAGGTTGAAGATCATAAACGAGAAGCCTGCAAGAGCATTTCCACCGAAGAATATCACGCCTGCCGCCTGCTGAGCGGTCAGCATTTCTCCAATTATGGCTTCTTCCATTCCAGCCAGAGCGCCGAATACCCCTACTACCTCTTCCTTGGCCACCAGACCAAGAATGGTAGCGACTGCCGCCTGCCACGTTCCGAATCCAAGAGGAACAAATATCCAAGCAATAGCGTTTCCTAACACCTCAAGGATAGAAGCACCGCCAAGCTCGTCGGTAATATAGTGGAATCCACCCTCAAAGGACAGGCTGTTGAGTGTCCAGATTATAATGCTTGCCGCAACTATAACGGTGCCCGCGCGCTTGATAAAGGACCAACCGCGCTCCCACATAGATCTGAACACGTTACTTGCCACAGGCGCATGATATGCGGGGAGCTCCATTACAAATGGAGCGGGGTCTCCCGCAAAGGGTTTTGTCTTTTTGAGTATGATACCCGAGATTATAACTGCCGCAACGCCTATGAAATACGCGGAGGTAGCGACCCATGCTCCGCCAAGCCAGCTATCACTGAAAAGCGCGCCTGCAATAAAGGAAACGATAGGCATTTTAGCTCCACAAGGCATAAAGCCCGTAGTCATAATTGTCATTTTGCGGTCACGGTCCTGTTCGATAGTTCGGCTTGCCATAATGCCGGGAACTCCGCAACCCGTTCCAACGAGCATAGGAATAAATGACTTTCCCGAAAGCCCAAATTTACGGAACACTCTATCCATAATGAACGCGACTCGAGCCATATATCCACAGTCCTCAAGCAGAGAGAGGAGGATAAAGAGCACAAGCATCTGGGGAACAAATCCAAGCACCGCGCCAACGCCACCTACTATACCGTCCATAATAAGTGAATAGAGCCAAGGCCAGATAACAGGCGCTCCGTCCGCACCGATAAGCACCATATTAAGCAGGTCAGGTATGGAATACCAGCCACCCATCCAAGCAGGGAGGTCGCCCGCGGCCGCCGCTTCGGCAAACGAACCAAAAAGTCCGTCGTTCATAAAGATTACTGTAAAGTCACCCACCGAGCCGATAGAAATAAAGTACACAAGAAACATTGCAACGGCAAATATCGGCAGAGCGAGTATTCTGTTGGTAACTATCTTGTCTATCTTGTCTGAGGTGGAAAGCTTATCGTGGCTCTTCTTTTTGTAGCAGTTCTTCATAAGCTGCGCTATGTAGAGGTATCTCTCATTTGTGATGATGGATTCCGAGTCATCGTCAAGCTCGCGCTCTGCGGCCGCGATATCCTTTTCCATATGCGCCATCATTTCGTCTGTGATGCCGAGAGTCTCTATTGCCTTTGCGTCGCGCTCGAATATTTTGATGGCATACCATCTCTGCTGCTCCTCGGGGAGTCCGTGTACAGCCGCCTCCTCTATATGTGCGATAGCGTGCTCAACCGCACCCGAGAAATTGTGCATAGGCACGGGCTTGCCTGCCTCTGCCGCCTTGATAGCCTCCTCAGCCGCGATAAGTACTCCGTCTCCCTTGAGCGCGGATATCTCAATGACCTTACAACCGAGCTCTCGGCTGAGCTGATCAATATTTATCTTATCACCATTCTTGCGTACCACGTCCATCATGTTTATCGCAACGACGACGGGAATACCAAGCTCTGTGAGCTGTGTGGTAAGATAAAGATTTCTCTCGAGGTTAGTTCCGTCCACGATGTTCAAAATAACGTCGGGACGTTCTCCGATAAGATAATTTCTTGCGACCACCTCTTCAAGAGTATAAGGCGAGAGGGAATATATTCCCGGAAGGTCTGTGACGGTAACCCCGTCGTGCTTCTTGAGCTTTCCTTCCTTCTTTTCTACCGTAACTCCGGGCCAGTTTCCAACGTACTGATTAGAGCCCGTCAGAGCATTGAACAACGTAGTCTTGCCGCAGTTGGGATTTCCGGCAAGAGCAATTCTGATATCCATATTCAAAATCATACCTTTCTTTGATTTCTTAAATTCTGCCATGCGGTTAGCCGCGGCTAACCGACCTTTAAAAAATTATGAGGGGATATCCCCGATAATATTATTCGACCTCTATCATTTCGGCGTCAGCCTTTCGCAAAGAGAGCTCATATCCTCTGACGTTAAGCTCAACGGGATCTCCCAGGGGAGCCACCTTGCGAACGTATATCTCAACGCCGCGGGTTATTCCCATATCCATGATCCTGCGCTTTACCGCACCCTCTCCGTACAGCTTGACGACTTTGACGGTCTCTCCTACCTTTACGTCCTTCAGAGTTTTCACACCCGATTCCTCCTTAATAGATTGATATTTTATGCGCTGAGACGAGATTAGACCATGATCCTTCTTGCCATCTCCTCGCTTATAGCCACTCTTGTCTCTCTGACCTTGACGATGACGTTACCGCCAATAGTATTTATAACCGTGACGACAGATCCCACGACGAATCCAAGATCCTCCAGGTGCTTTTTTACCTCGGGAGAGCCGCCTACCTTTTTTATAATATATTCTCCGCCGATATCGGCAATTATCAATGGCATCATATATCCTCCGCCGCGCGTCGCGGCATATAGAAAATTCCTATAGCCTAAGAAGGTCGAGCATATCAGTTCAATTTTCTTTGGCTATAAAGCTTGTCAATACTCGTAAAACAAAAGACGGCCATTAAGTTAGCGCAAGCTAACCAACGAGCACAAATATACGGTTAGCCTCTGCTAACCGATAAAATTATACACTCAATAACAACTTTTGTCAATAGGTTTTCAAAATTTTTTATTTTTTTGTTATAAAATTCCACAAGATCACGAAAAAGAGTCCTCCTCATTGTTAAAAAAGCAACAAGGCAGAGGGTTTATCTGCCTTGTTGCTTGACTGCGGCGGGCACGATATGAAGTGGCAATTGGTCCTTTCCTTCATCCCTCGGTCTGACACGAGAGCGTGCGGAGCATAGTTCCTATGGTATACATCGCCTTTCCCGTTTTTTTGAGCATTCTTCTCGTACGCGCCTGCTTTGTATTCATGAGTATGCCTGCGACTCCGACTCCCGCGGCGGCGAGCGCCACGGTGGTTATCAATATCTTCTTTCCCATCATAGATCCTCCCCAAAAATTTATTCATAAGAATTATTATCAATGATAGGAGGATTTATTCATCAAGGATATTAAACCGAGCTGTTTTTAATGAGCTCGTCGTAATCCT
>CAJGCF010000088.1 GCA_904501865.1 uncultured Clostridia bacterium | reverse complement strand
GGGAGGAAAAACTTTTTGGGAAAAAGTTTTTCCTCCCCCACGCCCCCACCTTTTCACGATCTTTAAATAATTAATTCGAAAGAAAGGAGAGCCGGATGCTAAACGGAAAAAGACGCAACGGATTTTTTAGCGCAATAGACCCCGTTTTGTTTATATGCACGGCGCTCCTTTCATTTATCGGAATTATGACGATACTCGGAGCGGTGGATAATTTCGGAACGCGAAAGCTTATAATGCAGGTTGCTATGACGGTCGCGGGAGCAGTAGCTACGCTTTTTATTTCGCGGCTGGACTATCATTGGATAGTTGACAAGCTGTGGCTTATTATGCTTGGTATTTCGGCACTTTTACTCATAGTGACGCTTGTTTTCGGTAGCTCGGGCGAGAATATGGAGACGGCAAACCGCTCTTGGCTCAAGATACCCGTAGTGGGCATTATGATACAGCCTTCGGAGTTTGTCAAGATAGCCCTTGTATGCTCGTATGCCAAGCACATCTCTCTTGTGGAAGACAGAATAAATCACCCCAAGGAGCTTTTGTCCCTCGCGATTCACGCGGGTCTGATAGTAGGGCTCATACTCATCTCGGGCGACCTTGGAGTCGCGCTCGTGTATATGGCGTTTTTGCTCATAATGCTATTCGTCGCGGGCTTGTCGGGCTGGTATTTTCTCGGCGGCGGCGCAGCGGTAGTGCTCGCCTTTCCGCTGATATGGGAAAATCTGCTTGCCGACTACCAGAAGGAACGAATAATCGTGGGCTTTGACCCTATGCTCGACCCAGAGGGAAAGGGGCTTCAGCCCCTGCTTTCAAGGCAGTGCATAGGCAACGGCGGAGCGTTTGGAATAGGCCTTATGGGTAAAGGAGACTACGAGGCTCTGCCTGCCTCTCACACAGACTTTATTTTTGCCTCGGTCTGTGAAAAATTCGGCATTGTCGGCGGAATAATACTTGTGGCGCTCCTTATGATAATGGTTATTAGAATATTTATGATAGCCAAGGGGTGCGGCAAGGATTACGGCGCTTATATATGCGTTGGTGTCGCGGCTATAATTTTAGTGCAGACGCTTGAGAACATTGGAATGTGTCTGGCTATCCTACCCGTTGTTGGTATAACGCTTCCGTTTGTGTCCTGCGGCGGCTCGTCAGTGCTCGCGACGTACGTGCTTGTCTCGCTCGTGCACAGCGTTAGATCACACAGGCCGGGGACGAGATAATTTTTTCTCGGGTTATACATAAAATTTCCTCCCAATAAATATAATGCAGTAAAGGCTTATATTTTGGGAGGAACTTTTTATATGTTTATCTATTCATTCAAAGCCGCGAGCTTGAAGTTTTTCGGTATAATAGCAATAACTCTTGCCGCGCTTATCGCTATAATAGCCTTCGTGCCCGTCTACGCGCAGGGAGGAACTGACGCTGACACGCCCGCAAGCACTACAGACCAGACGGTCAGCTATTCCTACGACAAAATAAAGGACGTTGGCGACGCAGTAGACTTTTTGTCGCAGTTTGGCTGGACGGTAAACGGTGCCACAGTGGAGACCAAGAAGGTGACCGTGCCCGCCGAATTTGACAAGGTGTTTGCGGGCTACAACGAGATACAGAAGGAGCAGGGAATGGACCTCTCCAAATACAAGAAAAAAGAGATTGTAAGGTACACCTTTGAGGTCACAAATTACGCGGGATACGATGGCAAGGTCTATGCCAACGTGCTGGTCTACAGAAACAAGGTTATAGGCGGAGACATCTGCTCTGCGGACGTTTCGGGCTTTGTGCACGGATTTGAGAGGGCAAGAGAATAAAAATAGCAGGACGCTTTGGCGTCCTGCTGGCTTATTTATTCTACGTATGTATTAAAAACGTATATTACGTCGGAGATGTTCGCGTCCCAACCTTCCGCCTTGGCGGTGACTGAGACGTAATAGTGACCGTCCTTGCCCTTGGCATATGCTACGACACAGTATCCGCTGGAGTCTTTTTCGGTAAGGCCGGTTTTGCCGCCGACTATCTCTGCCGAATTGGGCTGGATCGCCTTGTCTGCCAGGCGGTTGTGAAGGAGTGTATGCCAGAAGGTACAGCCCTCGCCCTTTCTGAAATTGTCACTCGGGTTATACTTTATAGCCGTCAAGACCTTTGCGCAGAGCGGATTTTTCATGGCGTACGCCATTATAGCCGCCATATCGTTGCAGGTTGTATAATGATATACGTGGTGGAGACCTGTGCAATTTTGGAAGAGAGTGTTCTTAAGGCCCATTTCAGTAGCCTTTGCGTTCATAAGCTTGACGAACTCCGTCTCGCTTCCCGCGATATGCTCGGCAAGCGCGAGGCACGCAACTCCGTCAGATTGGAGTATAGCGGCGTAAAGGAGGTCTTCCACGGTAAGCTTTTCTCCTACCTTGAAGCCATAACCCGAGTTTCCGTTGTACTCGTGGGAGATGGTCAGCACTTGTTCAAGCTCCGCCTCGCTTTTGAGATTCTCAACGATGACTATAAGCGTCATTACCTTTGTCATAGACGCAGGATACATCACCTCGGAGCTCTTTCTCGATGCGATGACCTTGCCGTCCGTAACGTCTATCAGTGTCATGAACTCTGAGCTTACATCATCCTTGTCTATGAGCTTGGTGTCGTCATCACTTTGCGGTACGGTCACGGATATCTCGGTTTTGAAGGGATAGTCTCCGACGGACGTTGACACATTGTTGTCACTCTCATCCGCAGGAGGCGTTGTGCCTATAATTACAAGATATACCGCGGTTATGGTGACTACGATGATAAGGGCTATCATTATCACCATTAATATGTTAAACATATCGTCGTCTATTCCTGATTTGCGCTGGGAGCGTTTATTTAAAGCCATTTTTTGACGTATCCTTTCTTGTTGTGTATCCAACGTTTATTGTAACATAAATATCATGCTTTGTCAACAGTGATACGTGTCGAAAAAACAGGAAAAGCAAAGATTGTTTGATGACCTGCATGCAGAAAATAAAAAAAGCTCGCACAGCGAGCTTTTTTGTTTTCTCTATTAAACTACGAGGTACATTACAACAACGAGAACAGTGAAGAGCACTGCTACTACGACCGTTGCAACAGAGAGCAACTTCTGGTTGCTTCCCTTACCGCTGTTTTTACCGTAGAACGTATCTGCACCGCCTGCGATAGTACCGGACAGCTTTTTGTCCTTGTCAGGCTGAGCCAATACCAAAGCGATGAGTGCAACTGCAAGCACCAACAAAATAGCACCGAGAACGAAATCCATATTCACGACCTCCTTTGAAAACGAAATATTAATCAAAAATTTTCATCAATATAATTATAAAGGCGACGAGAATTTCATCTCAAGCCCCATACTCTGCGTATTATAACATACTTTTCTCAAAAAATCAATAGCAAAATGCAAATTTTTTAAAAAATACTGAAAAAAGCTAAAAAGGCCTCTTGCCAGGGCGGTGTTCGCAAGCACTCAAGGCGCCCGAAAGCTCGGACGCCCTGAGTGTTATTGGGTTACTGCCGTCATTCCCCAGCTTTGCGCGTATGCCTCGATGTAAGAGCCCTTTTCACATATTATGCGCATGCTACGAGGGCAGTTGTCAAATGCGCCGTAGGAAACAGACGTGACAGAGCGGGGAATCTGTATCTCAATAAGCGAGGTGCAATTAGCGAAGGCGAACCAACCTATACTGCTCACTCCCTGTGGTATAGTGACCGACGTCACGAGTGTGCTCTTGAAGGCATCGTCGGCTATGGCGACAACGGGAGAATTGTCTATTGTCTGAGGAATAGTGACATTTCCGTCCACACCGATATATTTGGTTATCGTGACTTTTCCACCCTCAAGCTCGTATTCAAACTGCTCCTTGGCATTGTTACCGTTCTGATTTGTGGTCACGCTGGACTGTGTCGAGTAAGATGGGGAGCTTGGGACTATCGGAGCAGGCTTTGCGGTAGTCAGAGCTTCTATTCTGTCCGTGAGCGTCTGTATGCTTTCCTCAAGTGATTCTATGCGCAGCTTGTATTCGCATTCGTCTATGTAATTTTCTTCCTTTAGTGAAAGAAGCTCTGCTTGTAGAGCTTCTACAAGCTCCATATAATAGGATATCTGTTCCTCGTATACGTCTATAGTTATTTTGTTTGTCTCACTTTGCTGTGACGATTGTGACGACTCGTTTTCATAAGGTGTCGCCTTTTCCGAGCAGCCTGCCAGCGCACAACACGCGAGAATACACGATATAATGCTTGCCGCGGTCTTTAATTTAATCTTCTTCATTTTTTCTCTCCTTTTATATACAATGTGATAGTGAGGGCGGTCCTCACACTAAATTGTATGGGCGCACGAGTGATATTATACTAAAAAAGGGAAGAAAAAGAGCCTTTTTTGAGCATTTCAAAACAAAGGAAAATTTTTTAAAATTTTTTTCTAAAACCTATTGACAAAGCCACGAGAAAGTGGTAGAATATTTAAGCCGTCGCAAAAGCGGCACCGTTTTTATAACGGGCCAATAGCTCAGTTGGTTAGAGCTACCGGCTCATAACCGGTCGGTCCGGGGTTCGAGTCCCTGTTGGCCCACCAAACAGAAAAGCACCGAGTAATCGGTGCTTTTCTGTTTGGTGAACCATCAGGGTGACGAAGAATCCGACTTCTCGCCTATGGCGAGAAAAAGGTTCAGAGTCCCATCGATAGCAGGGGCTCGATGCCCTTGTGATC
>CAJGCF010000087.1 GCA_904501865.1 uncultured Clostridia bacterium | reverse complement strand
GTCTTGTCGATTCCGTCGGCAAATTTTGTTTCGGGAAGCCAACCAAGCTCTGAATGTATCTTCGTCGGGTCGATAGCGTAGCGCATATCGTGTCCCTTTCTGTCCGTAACGTAGGTGATAAGACTCTCGGGCTTTCCGAGCTTTTTGCATATCAGCTTGACTATGTCGATGTTAGCCATCTCATTGTGTCCGCCTACGTTATATACCTCGCCTACTCTTCCCTTGTGGATTATAAGGTCGATAGCCTTACAGTGATCCTCAACGTAGAGCCAGTCGCGTACGTTCTCACCCTTGCCGTAAACGGGAAGCGGCTTGTCGTTAAGCGCGTTGGCTATCATAAGAGGAATAAGCTTTTCGGGGAAGTGATAAGGGCCGTAGTTGTTTGAGCAACGGCTGATTGTTATGGGAAGATCGAAGGTGCGGTGATACGCCTGAACGAGAAGGTCAGCCCCCGCCTTTGAGCTCGAATAAGGGGAGCTTGTATGAATGGGCGTGTTCTCGGTAAAGAAAAGGTCGGGACGGTCAAGCGGAAGATCTCCGTAGACCTCGTCGGTCGATACCTGATGATATCTCTTTATGCCGTATTTGCGACAAGCGTCCATAAGCACCTGAGTGCCGAGAATGTTGGTCTGCAAAAAGACCTCGGGATTCTCAATAGAACGGTCAACGTGGCTCTCTGCCGCGAAGTTGACCACGATATCCGGGTGCTCCTCCTCAAATATCTCGTATATTTTGGCTCTGTCGCATATATCGACCTTGCAGAAGCGGAATCTCGGATCCTCCATAACGCCCGCAAGCGTGGACAAATTTCCCGCGTAGGTCAGCTTGTCAACGCAGACTATGCGATAGTCTGCATATTTCTTAAGTATATGAAAGATAAAATTGCTTCCTATAAATCCGGCACCGCCGGTCACGATGATATTCATACTTATACCTCTCCGTAAATAAAGTTGCAGTCGCTGTCACAAAGATGGGGGGACTTGGTGTCCTTTTCCGAGAGAATGGGGGAGTCTATTCCCCACTCGACACCTATCTCGGCATCGTCAAATCTTATGCCTCGATCACACTCTCGGCTATAAAGATTGTCTACCTTGTAGCAGAATTCCACGTCATCGGTCAAGGTTACAAAGCCGTGTCCAAAGCCGCGAGGAATATAAAGCATACGCTTATTCTCTGCCGATAGCTCAACTCCTACCCATTGCTTATACGTGGGCGAGCCACGGCGAAGGTCGACCGCAACGTCAAGCACAGCTCCCTTGGTAACGCGTACAAGCTTTGTCTGGGCCATAGGCGCATTCTGAAAGTGTATTCCTCGCAGAGTTCCCTTCTGCGCCGTAAAGGATTGATTGTCCTGAACAAAAACGTTTGTAAAGCCCATCTCCTCAAACACCGCGGTGGAGTAAGTCTCCATAAAATATCCACGATGGTCGCCAAAAACTCGGGGCTCTAAAATATATACGCCGGGAATCTTAGTAGCTATCTTTTCCAAAGCTATCTCCTCCTCAATATACTATCTTGCCCTCTGCCACGCGATGCAAATGCTCGCCATAAGGGCTCTTTCCGTATCTCTCTGCCGAATCAAGCAG
Organism: uncultured Clostridia bacterium; assembly: GCA_904501865.1. GTDB lineage: Bacteria > Bacillota > Clostridia > Oscillospirales > CAG-272 > SVTX01. The sequence goes on along the minus strand of CAJGCF010000087.1, from coordinate 3,276 downwards.
CTTTTCCTTGCTTATCCAGCCGTTTTTATACGCTATCTCCTCGGGTGCGGATATCTTGACTCCCTGACGCTTTTCAACAGTCTGCACAAATGATGCCGCCTCAATGAGCGAATCCATAGTTCCCGTGTCAAGCCAAGCATAGCCTCGACCAAGCAGTTGGACGTCAAGCGAGCCGTCCTTGAGATACATATCGTTAAGAGTGGTTATCTCAAGCTCGCCACGAGCCGAGGGCTTAACCGCCTTTGCCATCTCTACAACACGGTTATCGTAAAAATACAGACCCGTGATGCAGTAATTGGACTTGGGATTTTTGGGTTTTTCCTCGACGGAGATAACCTTGCCGTTCTCATCAAACTCCACTATTCCGAATCTCTCGGGGTCGTTGACGTAGTATCCGAAAATGGTGGCTCTGCCCTGCTCTGCCCCCTCTGCCGCTTTCCTGAGTGCCTTTGAAAATCCGTTTCCGTAGAAAATGTTATCTCCGAGCACCATAGCGCAGGTGTCATCTCCGATAAACTCCTCACCTATAATAAATGCCTGCGCGAGTCCGTCGGGGCTGGGCTGGACCGCGTATGAGAGCGAAATGCCAAACTGCGAGCCGTCGCCAAGGAGCGACTCAAAGCGGGGCGTGTCCGTCGGCGTGGAGATTATAAGTATCTCTCGAATACCCGCCAGCATAAGCGTGGAAAGTGGATAATATATCATGGGCTTGTCATATACGGGTAAGAGCTGCTTTGACGTAACCATGGTCAATGGATAAAGACGCGTTCCCGCGCCGCCTGCAAGAATGATACCTTTCATTGTCTTGCCTCCGTTCTTTATGTATTAACAGTACAGTTTTCCGAATTCGCGTATTTTCTCTACGACCTTCTCCGTGTCTGCCTGACTCAAGCTCTGGTGCATAGGCAGACAAAGCGTGTTGTCTGCGGCGTAATCTGCACCCGGGAATATCCCGCTGACGCCGTATCCGGGTACCCTGTGGAGCGGAAAATAACGGTAGGTCGTATAAATATCGTTGTCGCGCAAGAATTTTGCAAGCTGATCTCTCATACAGTTCTTGGTCTGGATATGATAGAAATAATAACTGCTTGTACAGCCTTGCTCAATAGGCAGGGGCAGATCCAACCATTCCATATCCTTAAGGCCTTCATTATAAAACTCATGAACAGCCGCACGCTTTTCCATATAAGTAGGAAGCTTCTTATACTGCTCAAGCGCGATAGCTGCGGTAACGTCATTCATAATAGCGCGGTGTCCAAAGCACGAGATATCAAACTCCCACCATTTCTGCGCTACGCTGTTTTCATATCCGCTCTTGGTCTGGAGTCCGAAATAAAGCCATTTTTCAGCACGCTCGCGAAGCTCGGGATCGCGGAAATGAAGCATTGCGCCGTCTCCGCAAACGAGTATCTTCATAGCGTCAAAGGACCACATTCCCATGTCACCAAACGTACCCAGTGCCTTACCCTTATAGGTGGAGCATACGCCCGCAGCACAGTCTTCAATAACCTTGAGCTTGTAGGTATCCGCAAGATCCATGATCTTGTCCATATCGCAAGCGATACCACCGAAGTGAAGCAGAAGAATAGCCTTGGTCTTGGGCGTGATCACACGCTCAATATCCTCTGCCGTGGCATTCAGAGAACGCTTGTCCACGTCGCACAGTACCATTTTTGAACCGTTTGCGCAGACCGCATTACCCGCTCCGACAAAGCTTACTGTAGGCAGTATAACCTCGTCCTCGGGCTTGATATCGCAAAGGTGCATCGAGGAGAACAGTCCCTCGCTGCAACAGTTGGTGCTGAGCACTCTGTCCTTCGTGGAACCCAGATGCTCCGCGTATATAGCTTCAAATTCGTTGACGAGCTTTCCTTTACCTATCCAGTTGGATGCAAATACCTGCTCTAATCTTTCAAGCTCTTCTTTGCCCAGCGTGGGCTGAAATACGTTGATCATATCAAATATCCTCCTTGTCGATAGTACGACTTTTTCTTTTTATGAAATCCTTTATCATATTCAAACAATACCTGAAGCTATCGTCCCTTGTCACAATTGAGAAGACAATGTAAAGCACAACTCCCAAGGGAAGCTGAATCAAGAATTTAATGATGGGGATACTCGGCAATTGCTCTCCAACAAACCATACTATTCCCGCCATAATTACGGAATTAAGCATCGGTCGTGCAATATCCTTCAGCCTATCCCGAACTCTATAACCGTATGTTTTAGAGCTGATAACCCAAATTGTTATTCCTCCAGCTATCTCAACGGCAGTAGCGCCTATTGCTATAGCCATGGGCCCGTATGGAACGGTTATAAACAGGGCGGTTAAGTTTGCTATAAACAAACCCATCTCATATCCCAGGTTTATACCACTCTTGCCAAGTGCAAAATATACCTGCTTGTCAGCCGTCATAACACATCCTGGCAATCTTAAGACACAGAACAGCATAAGAAACGGAATACTGGCTGCCCATTTATCAGTCAAAAGCAACCTCACCAGTGGGGTAGCCGTGGCCGCGACTCCAAGAAGCACGGGAAACATTACGAAAGCAGATAATTTTGCTGCACGCCTTGCCATAGAGCGAAGCTGGTTAATATCATCCTGCTGCCGCGAAAAAACAGGCAGCAAAACGCTTGAAATAGACGTGTTGATTATAAGTGTAACGTATGCTGAATATGTATAAGCCTTATCGTAATAGGCAAGATCTTCTGTTGAATACTTTTTTCCGATTATCATTGTTCGCAACATATCGTGAAAACCGGTAATCATACTGGTAAGCATAACTTTCCAGGTGAAAGAGTATATCCGCTTAACGCTATCCCACGAAAAATCGAATCCAAAGCGTGCATCCTTGTCAAAGCTCATAAAGACGACTATAACAAACATACTCACTAAATGATGGGAAACCAATGCCCAAATGCCAAATCCCCAGTATGCCATGGCAATTCCCACAGCTCCGGAGAGCGGGACTGAAAACATACTGCGAAAAAACAGTGTTTTGAATTTCATTTTTCTTGAAAGCAACGCTGTCTGTACCGCATTTATGCCATTCAAAAACAAAATAAGACCCAACGCCCGCAACGTCCACTTCAACTCGGCCAATCCATATGCCTTTGCAACAAACGGAGCCGCGACAAATATTCCGGTGTACATAATTGCTGCTATTGCCATACTTGTTACAAATACAGTTGATACATCGGTCGCATCAAGATCCTTTTTTTGAATAATTGCAGTCGATAAACCAGATTGCACGAATATAGCAGCGTAGTTGG
>CAJGCF010000086.1 GCA_904501865.1 uncultured Clostridia bacterium | reverse complement strand
CAGCCCTCTCTTTCATCAGATGGAGGGTCTGGTAGTTGACAAGGGCATCACTATGGGCGACCTTAAGGGTATGCTTGAGTCCTTTGCAAGAGTTGAGTTCGGAGAGGAGACCAAGGTCCGTTTCCGTCCCCACCACTTCCCCTTCACCGAGCCCTCTGCAGAGGTTGATATCTCCTGCTTTATGTGTGGCGGCAAGGGCTGCAGACTTTGCAAGGGCGAGGGCTGGATAGAAATACTCGGCGCGGGTATGGTACACCCCAACGTTCTTAGAAACTGCGGTATCGACCCCGAGATATATAGCGGTTTTGCTTTCGGTATGGGTATTGAGCGTATCGCCATGCTCAAATATCACGTCGATGATATACGTCATTTCTATGAGAACGACGTGCGTTTCATCGAGCAGTTCTGAAAAAAGGAGAATATCAAATGAATCTTTCACTTAAATGGCTTCATGATTTTACAAATACAGATGGTATCTCCACAAAGGAATACTGTGACAGAATGACCGACACGGGCTCTAAGGTAGAGGGCTACGAGGTGCTTGGCGAGGATATACAGAACGTAGTCGTCGCAAAGGTAGTCTCTATGGAGAGACACCCCGACTCCGACCACCTCTGGATATGCCAGGTCGACATTGGCAGCGAAGTAACACAGATAGTTACAGGTGCGCAGAACGTTAACGAGGGTGATATAGTCCCTGCGGCTATCCCCGTGGCTCATCTGCCGGGTGACGTTACTATCAAGGCGGGCAAGCTCCGCGGTGTCGAGTCAAACGGTATGCTCTGCTCTATTGCCGAGCTCAATCTTACTCTACACGATATGCCCGAGGCGTGTGAGGACGGTATCCTCATTCTCGGCAAGGACTACGAGGACAAGGTAGGAATGGACATAAAGGAAGCTCTCCTTCTTGACGACACGGTGGTTGAGTTTGAGATAACCTCCAACCGTCCCGACTGTCTCTCCGTTATCGGACTTGCAAGAGAGACTGCTATCAGCTTTGACAAGCCTCTCAATATTCCCACTCCAACAGTCAAGGAGTGCGGTGACGGAGACAAGATAGACAATTACCTCTCGGTCAAGATAACCGACAGTGACCTCTGCTTCCGTTACGCCGCAAAGGTAGTAAAGAACGTAAAGATAGCTCCCTCTCCTCTGTGGCTACGTATGAGACTGCGTGCCGCAGGTGTTCGTCCCATCAACAATATCGTTGATATCACCAACTACGTTATGCTTGAATACGGTCAGCCTATGCACGCGTTTGACTATGCCTGTCTTGACGGCTCGGCTATCAACGTGCGCCGTGCGACAGACGGCGAGGTCTTCAAGTCTCTTGACGATAAGGACCACGTTCTTGATTCGACCATGCTGGCAATATGCGACGAGAAAAAGCCCTGTGCTCTTGCGGGCGTTATGGGTGGCGCTAACAGTGAGATAAAGGAAAATACGACTACCGTCGTGTTTGAATCTGCTTGCTTCTCCGGCCCCTCCGTTCGTGTTACCGCAAAGAAGAACGGTATGAGAACAGAGTCCTCCGCTCGCTTTGAAAAGGGACTTGACCCTGAGAACTGTATGCCCGGACTTCTCCGCGCGTGCGAGCTCGTACAGCTTCTCGGCGCAGGTGACGTGGTCGACGGCACTATCGACGTATATCCCTCAAAGCCCGAGACTGTCGTTCTGCCTCTTGAGGTAGATAAAATAAATAAATTCCTCGGAGTTCACCTCTCCTATGACTATATGAAGGACATACTTGAACGACTTGAGTGCCGCGTTGACGGAGACAAGATATACGTTCCCTCCTTCCGTGCAGACCTTACCTGTATGAACGACATAGCAGAGGAAATAATCCGTATATACGGCTACAACAAGATAGAGTCTACGTGCATCAATGCAGAGACCACTCAGGGCGGCAGAACACCCAAGCAACAGTTTGAGGTGGATTGTGAAAAGCTTATGTACGGTATGGGATTTGACCAGATACAGACCTTCTCCTTCATCTCCCCCAAGTATTACGACAAAATAAGACTTGACGAGCAGTCTCCTCTGCGCAAAAGCGTTGTTATAAGCAACCCTCTCGGCGAGGATACGAGCGTTATGCGTACTTTGGCTCTGCCCTCTATGCTTGAGGTAGTAGCTCACAATACCAACTTCTCAAATGAGGACGTAAGACTGTTTGAAATGGCGTCTGTTTACATTCCCGGTGACGACGAGAGCCTTCTTCCCGACGAAAAGAAAATTATGACTCTCGGTATATACGGCGACGGAGAGGATTTCTATACTATCAAGGGCGTGGTCGAAAACGTTCTTGACGCCGCAGGCATCAAGGGGGTAAAATTCGTATCCTTCTCTGAGGATAAGGCTTACCATCCCGGCAGATGCGCAAAGATAGTTTGCGCCAACGGCTGTGAGCTCGGAATTTTCGGTCAGATACACCCCCTGACCGCACGCAACTACGGAATAAGCACTCCTGTATACGCGGGCGAGCTTCTATTCGACCGCATCTGGGATCACGCGGATATGGTCATAGACTACAAGCCTCTACCCAAGTTCCCCGCGGTATCCCGTGACTTCTCCTTTATCTGTGACGAGTCTCTTGAGGTCGGTGCTGTTGAGGAGGTCATGGCGCGCGCGGCAGGCAAGCTGCTTGAGGACATCAAGCTCTTCGATATCTTCCGCGGCGAGAAGATCGGCGATGGCAAGAAGAGCGTTGCGTTCCGCGTAACTCTCCGTGCCGCTGATCGCACACTTACCGTTGAGGAGGCGGACAAGGTATCAAACAAAATACTCAAGGATCTTTCCTACAAGCTTGGACTTAATATCAGAGGTTGATAGCTATGTGTGATGTTACTGAAAGAACAAAAAAGCTCAACGAATATGCTCGCAGAGTCAAGTCGGGTGAGGTGCTCACCTCCGAGGAGATAGCCGACCGTGACCGTCTCAGACAAGAGTATATCGAGGCTTTTAGAAAAAATTTCAAGTCTCAGCTTGACAACACGGTGATACAGTACCCCGACGGTAGTAAAAAATCACTCAAAAAGGATTAATTCTTTTCATCTAAGGGAAGGACGCTCGCGTCCTTCCTTTTTTGCTCAAATATACTTTTTCCTGTTGACTTTTATAGAAAAAAAGTATATAATTGATATGTATTCTCCGAGGGAGGTGGTCTGTGTGGAAACAAAGAGATTTTCAAAAAATGATAACGGCTTTGTATGCGCTCACTGCGGTCGCGAGGTAATGCCGCTGGGATACACCTCGCGCAATCACTGCCCATTCTGTCTGTGGTCCTTACACGTAGATATAAATCCCGGAGACCGCGCCTGCGATTGTCGGGCGCCTATGGAGCCCGTCAAGGTCATAACAGACGCCAAGAAGGGATATATCATTATCCACAAATGTACGGGCTGTGGTGAGATACACAGAAATAAGGCTGCACACGAGGCAAAGGTACAGCCCGACAGTATGAGGTTGCTAATTTCCCTTACCTCCGCAGAATTCAAAATTTGATTACACAGGTGACTGATGCAAAGATTATTAAATACTCAAGGAAAGCTCCTCGGCGTTGACTTTGGGGACAAACGCACAGGACTTGCGGTGTCCGACAAGACACGACTGATATCCTCGGGAATAGGACAGATAAGCGTTGGCGGTATGCAACGCACTGCCACCCGTATAGTTGAAATAATCAGAGAGCAAGGCGTTATTGGCGGTATCGTCATAGGTCTGCCCGTTAATATGAACGGAAGCGAGGGTCCGCGTGCAGAACACGCGAGAAAATTCGCATCTATTCTCGGCGACCTCTTATCAAATGCCTCAGATATCCCAGAGATGCCCATAGTTATGCTCGACGAGAGAATGACCACTATGGTGGCATCTCGCTACTTAAACGAAACCGACACCAGAGGACAAAAAAGAAAGAGCGTTATTGACACACTGTCCGCACAGATAATTCTGCAGGACGCTCTTGACAGACTCAAAAACATGTCTGCGCGAAAGGAATAACAATGGCACGAAAAATATACAAATGGCGTATAGCGGGCTTTATTTTTAAAGCCATATGCTCACTTTTCATAGCCGCGGTGGTCCTACTCTTACTCTGGAGAATAATAGACAACGCAAACGACCCTAGGGAAATGGATACTATTATACCAAATCAGGCTCTTTGCGACGCTTACGCCCAAAACGGCGGAGAACTCAACACGTATTATCAGGACCAGACAAGATATACACGCGGTGAGACCAACTCGGGATACTTTGCGGTAACTCAGTTTGTTTTTATAGACGAGGCGGATCAGCTTCAGCTTGTGTTTCGTTACAATAACAGTACTCTTAAATATACTAAGCAGGATTACAAGCTTCCAGAGCTGCCGAGCAGAGATGACAACGTATACGATGTTACAGTCACTATAATGTATGACCTAACACCCGATAATCCCGACGACAACGACGGAAAAACTCCTGAGGCGGTAATCTACGAGCGCTTTTATGCATCGGATATACTTGCATGCAAAAAAACTCTTTATAATTACAGAAAATTTGTTTTCGACGATATCAAGATAGACGAGAGCGTACTTGCGGTCTACGTAGATGTTTACTATGTAGGTGACATAGACTATGAAGAAAAGCCGTACGGCTCTCTGATGCTTTACTCATACAATGAAGAAAACATTGAATACAAGCTAAGTGCGAGCGATAAAAAGTCTATTGAGGAATGGACTCCGTAAAAGCTTAATATAAGAAGGGGCTGAGTCATTTATATGCAGAAGGCGTGGTTTGGTTCTCGTAGGCGTACAAGGGTACGCCAGAAAGCCAAAACACGACTAAAAAAGCCAAATAAAATGAGGAAATCCGCCGAAAAAATCGGCGGATTTCTATATTT
>CAJGCF010000085.1 GCA_904501865.1 uncultured Clostridia bacterium | reverse complement strand
GTTAACCTTGAAAGCTCAACTCAGACCTCAGTAGGTACGTTGTTGTCAAATGGAAACGGACTTCTTGCGTCCTTCCCGCATATAATCCTTTTCCCCGCAGTATTTATTGCTCTCCTTGAGATCTCGTTCAACCTCTTCGGTAACGGACTCAGAGACGCATTCAACCCATCATTGAAGGGAATCGAGGACTGATAGTATGTCAAAGAAACTTGAAGTTAAAAATTTAAGAATATCATTTAAGACAGCCAATGGTAAGGTTCAGGCTGTACGTAATATCAATTTTGATCTCCACAAGGGAGAAACTCTGGCGATAGTTGGAGAATCGGGCTCAGGAAAATCCGTAACGTCAAAATCCATTCTCGGAATACTTGCGGGTAACGCTATTATTGAGAGTGGTGAGATAATATACGACGGTAAGGATCTCCTCAAGATCACAGAAGACGAATTTTATCGCATAAGAGGCGACAAAATAGCTATGATCTTCCAGGATCCTATGTCTAGCTTGAACCCCATTATGAGAATAGGCAAACAGCTCACAGAGGCTATGATCCTTAAGGGCAAGGCAAGACAGAAGGCCAGCCGACTTGCGTTCAATACCACCTTGAAATTGCTCAATGAAACTATGATCAAGGCAATCGCAGAGGGCGGATATGCGCAGATTATAGGGCAGGCGTCTCCCACTGTCAAGACTGCCGATGAGCTGAGCCGTATGTGTAAGACGTTTGATACGTTTGAGTTTAAGCACGTTGAGCTTGAGCAGGCGTACAACGTTGCGGCGGAGTCCTCAGAGGAGGCTATTGCGGCTATTAAAGACGTTCTGTTCCTCATAGAAAAGAACGCGTTTACCGATCACAGAGAAAAAATCAAGGAGATTATATCTCTTGCAAGTAAGACCTACAACAAGTATGTTGTGTCTGAGGACGCAGAGCAGCTTAAAGCGCTTCTCGCGTCTCTCAAGTCTACTCTTGCGGCAGATATCAAGGCAAAGGATTTCTCAAACACGGCTAATGTGCTTGATGATATTCAGCAGATATTGGAAGCGGCGAAGGCAAAGGATGTTCCCAACTTCTTTAGAATGGGATATTACCTCAAATATGCCTCCTCAGAGCTTCCCAATATGCCCGTAGCGGAGCTCAATGAGTTTTTGCTTAAATATCTTGACGAGCATTTCATGATAGAGTTCCTGAAAAACGCAGAGGTTGCCCTCAAATATTCCGCACTTGAGTGTGCTAATAAGAAGGCGGTAGTTGTTGACGAATTGCGTAAATCTCTTGATGTTTTCGGGGCACACGGAGTTTTGAACAAATCCACAGTAACCGTTTGTGCTAACGAGCTTATCAAGAATGTAGAGTCGTCCATCGACAGACTTGAAATAAACAAGGATAGCGTGGCTTACACCTTTAAGTCCAGTTTGCTTTACGCTATTGACAATTACTTTAATGCTATTCCCAGAAACCGTGCGGCTCAGAGAGCTCACGATAAGCAGCAGGCTAAATATGACAGACTTGTTGCAAGGGGAAAGAAGCCCGATTGGAAGGTTATTCCTGCGGCTCTTATCGACCTTGAGGATGCTAAGAAGGATATAGTGAGCGTTGTAGAAAGACTTATGGTACACTATACCTCGATTCTTGAAAAAATGCAGAGCCGTAACTTTGCAGATGAGGCGGTTGCGCTCGTTGATTTCTTCAAGCGCAATGCTTCCGAGACTGTATATAAGGTCACAAAGAGCATGGCAAAGCATAAGGCTATAAAGCTTATGGAGGAGGTTGGAATTTCCGAGCCCCGTAAGAGATTTAAGCAGTATCCCTTCGAATTCTCCGGCGGTATGAGACAGCGTATCGTTATCGCGGTTGCTCTTGCGGCAAACCCCGACATTCTGATATGTGACGAGCCTACGACCGCTCTTGACGTTACGATTCAGGCTCAGATACTTGAGCTTATCAATGAAATAAAGAGAGAACGTCAGCTTTCCATCATATTCATAACTCACGACCTTGGTGTTGTTGCTAATATGGCGGACAGGATCGCGGTTATGTATGCTGGAAAAATAGTTGAGTACGGAACGGCAGAGGATATTTTCTACAGTCCTGCTCATCCTTACACCTGGGCGTTGCTTTCTTCTATGCCTGACCTTGATACGAATGAAAGGCTTGAGGCTATTCCCGGAACTCCTCCGAACATGATCTATCCTCCCCATGGAGATGCGTTCGCGGACAGAAATAAATACGCGCTTGAGATCGATTTTGAGCTTCAGCCTCCTATGTTCAAGGTGACTGATACTCACTATGCTGCAACTTGGTTGCTGCATGAAAATGCTCCTAAGGTCGATCCTCCCAAGATCGTTGTAGATAGGATTGAGAGAATGCGTAATCGCGGAGGTGAGCAATAATGACAAACAATGAAACTTTGCTTAAGGTTGAAAACCTTTGTCAATATTTTAAGATCAACAAGGCAGTTGATGACGTAAGCTTTGAAATCAAAAAGGGAGAGGTGTTCGGACTCGTTGGAGAGTCGGGATGCGGAAAGACCACTACGGGACGCTCCATAATTCGTCTTTACGACATTACGTCGGGAAGTGTATATTTCAAGGGACAGAGGATCGCTGCAGGTACGTTATCCTATAAAAAGGCTATAAGCGAGGCGAGAGCTGAGCTTAATACGGTACGCAAGGAGTGCAAGGCGGCTGGAACGCCAGAGGCGGCAGAAAGACTTGCCGCAAAGACTGCTGAAACAAAGGCGTTTATAGCCGAACAGCAGAATGAGCTCAAAAAGGCTGTGCACGATCACAAGCACTGCGACAAGGATCTTGTTACAAAGATACAGATGATATTCCAGGATCCCATAGCTTCTCTTGACCCTCGTATGACGGTAAGAGATATTATCGCGGAGGGGCTTATCATCAACGGCATCAAGGACAAGAAGGTCATAGATGAAAAGGTGTTCAAGATACTTGAGAAGGTTGGTCTTGTTAAGGAGCACGCCTCTCGTTATCCTCACGAGTTCTCGGGTGGACAAAAGCAGCGTATAGGCGTAGCCCGTGCTATCATTATGGAGCCCGAGCTTATTATCGCAGACGAGCCCGTTTCGGCTCTGGACGTTTCTATTCAGGCGCAGGTAATCAACCTGCTCAACGATCTCCGCGAGGAGCTTGGACTTACCATTCTCTTTATCGCTCACGACCTTTCGGTAGTAAAATATTTTTCAGACCGTATAGGAGTTATGTATTTCGGAAAGCTGGTTGAGCTCGCAGACTCTGATGAGCTTTTCAAGAACCCTATGCATCCTTATACGAGATCGCTTTTGTCTGCAATCCCGCTTCCTGACCCTGAGTATGAGAAGCACAGACAGAGAATAGTCTACAATCCGCTCGCAGAGCACGACTATTCGCAAGAGCAGCCCACGCTCAGAGAGATCAAGCCCGGACATTTTGTGCATTGCAACTCGGCTGAATTTGAAAAGTATCTGAAAGAGTTGAAGTAATCTGATGAGCAAAAAAACCAATAGCAATTTTTTTAAATATGGTATAGCCACGGCGGTTGCCGCCGCTGTCGCGTTTGGCATTATGTGCTGGCGGGGAATATTTGCGGCGACGAACCCCACAGGTGTGATTTCCGCTATAAGTGACGGCTTTTTTGCGGCAGGACTGCTTTATACCGGATTTGGACTCATGTGTTGTATCATCAACGAGGGAGTTCTGGATATAATCGGTTTTGGCTTTAGATCCTTGCTCTGTCTGTTCACTCCACGGAGAATAGAGCGCGATGAGGGTGGCTATTACGAGTATAAGATCAGAAAAAAGGAAGAGAGAGCAAAAAAAGCTTTGCCTTCGCATCTGATATGGATAGGCGTGGCATTTATGCTTATCTCGGGAATGTTCCTTTTTATTTACTACAAGATATAAACGCAAAGAGAGCTCATCGTTTGAGATGGGCTCTCTTTCGATTTCAAAATATCGTTGACAACAAATGGAAAATGGTGTATAATAAATCTCAAGGAGAGCGGTGCGGTTGCCGCTGAAATTGTGGAGGACTTTATGATAACACTTAAAAATCAACAATTAACGGTACAGATAGCAGAGCTTGGAGCCGAGATCAAGAGCATAGTCTGCAATGAGAAGGAATATATGTGGAACGCGAGAGCAGAGGTCTGGGGCAACTCAGCGCCTATATGCTTTCCTATATGCGGAGGACTTAAGGAAGATAAGTTCATTTTTGAGGGTAGGGAATATACGCTGAACAAGCACGGATACGGAAAATTTACCGAGTTCGAGGTAGAGGAGGCCTGCGATAACAGAGCAGTATTCCTTCACAGATCCAACGAGGAAACAAAAGTAAAGTTCCCATTTGACTACGAGTTGAGAGTTATATATACTGTTTCGGATAACTCCCTTAAAATAGAGTATAACGTCAAGAATCTTTCGGGTAAGACTATGTATTGCAATATAGGCTCTCACGAGGCGTATTATACCCCCGAGGGAATAGAGGAGTACGACGTTATTTTTGATGAGGATGATACTCTTATCAATCACGTGCTTTACGGAAATTTGCTTTCCGAGCAAAAGCAGGTCTTACTTAAGGAAGCCAAGGTGTTCCCGCTTTACGATAAGTACTTTATTGTTGATGCGCTCGTATTCAAGGGCTTCAAGTCTCGTGGCGCAACGTTGAAAAACAGAAAGAGTGGCAGAGCTGTAAGAGTTGATTTCCCCGATTGTCCGTATTTCCTGCTTTGGCACAAGCACGGCGCCCCCTTTATTTGCCTTGAGCCTTGGAATGGAATTCCCGATGTTGTTGGAAGCAGCTACGAGCTCACCGAAAAAGAGGGAATTACAGCTATTGAGGCTGATAAGACCTATGTAAATACTCACACTATAACATTTATGTAATAAGAAAAGGGGCTGAGTCATTTATATGCAGAAGGCGTGGTTTGGTTCTCGTAGGCGTACAAGGGTACGCCAGAAAGCCAAAACACGACTAAAAAAGCCAAATAAAATGAGGAAATCCGCCGAAAAAATCGGCGGATTTCTATATT
>CAJGCF010000084.1 GCA_904501865.1 uncultured Clostridia bacterium | reverse complement strand
GCGGTTATTTCGAGATTTACACCCTCAACAGTCGCTGTAACACGGTTTCCGTATGCGTTGGAGTAGGAAAAGCTACCAAGCCAATCCGCGAATTTGAACATTGGGACGTATGTAATGCCGCCGAGGTTGAATACTCGTCCGCCGAGCACGCCTCTCCCGTTTATGTTTACGTTTATTCTGTACGCGCCCGATGGAATGGATGACCGAGAATATGCCCCCCTGCTCTCTGATTCTTGGTTTTGCGTGTAACCCACCGCCTCGGTTGCCGAGGCGCTTATCTGGGGCATACAGGTAAGAGCCAGACTCAAAGCCGCTACCGCCCCGAGAATCTTGTGATTTAGCCTTTTTTTCATATTGTTATCTCCTTTCTTTGACTCGTTTGGCTAAATCTATTATACCATAAGGAAGCCTTTTCTTTCAATCCACAATATCTGTAAATAAAGGAAGGATATTACAATTTTTACGCAAGATACGGCTTTATTTCCATATATTGATAAACATTACATAATTTACACAGAAGGTGATGTAATAAATTGCATAGATGCGCGCACAATATTTACAGACCTCTTGACATTTTCTTAAATTGTATTTTAATTTCTTCTTTTAACCCAAATCAAGCGAAATAGGACATTGTTGAGCCGTCGGAAACAGAAATATGACGGCGGATGGGAGTCTTATGAGATACCTTTTCTCAAGTTTCGCGCGCAAGGCAGTTGTGATGCGTTGGCGCAGATGCCGTGTCCATCCTCTCGCTTTAGCGTGATATGTAATGCGGGGAAGGCTTTGCCTTCTCCGCTCTTTTGACTAATGTGAAAAAAGCTGTTGACAAGAGGGGAAAATTGTGTTATAATCAAATAAATACTGAGACCAAAAGAAGTAAGAAACGACACGACATACAGAAAGCTGCCGGGTGATGAGAGGCGCGGTACGCCGTTTCCGAATACGTTTGCGAGTTCCGCACCGAAATAATAATATACAGTAGGCTGCGGCGGGTTTGACCGTTATATCAAAAGGCTTTTATGAGCTTGTGAGGCCCTGCGGGTGACTGTTGGGTAAATCAAGGTGGTAACACGTGGCGTCAGCCGTCGTCCTTGCAGTTATGCAAGGGCTATTTTTATTTTCGTTTTAAATTTTAGGAATGTACCCTCGGATTTGAGGGAACGCTTCTCCGTGAGGCGTAGAAAGGAAATTATGAAGATTTATGAAGAGCTCGTTGCCAGAGGCCTGATAGCTCAGGTCACCAACGAGGAGGAGATCAAAAACCTTATCAATGAGGGTAAGGCGACGTTTTATATCGGATTTGACCCCACGGCAGATTCCTTGCACGTAGGTCACTTTATGGCGCTTTGCCTTATGAAAAGATTGCAGATGGCGGGAAACAAGCCGGTTGTGCTTATCGGTGGTGGAACTGCTATGGTCGGCGACCCCTCGGGCAGAACCGATATGCGTCAGATGATGACTACCGAGACCATTCAGCATAACTGCGACTGCTTCAAGCGTCAGATGGAGAGATTCATTGACTTTGGTGAGGGTAAGGCTATTATGGTCAATAACGCGGATTGGTTGCTTGGTCTGAATTACGTTGAGGTCCTCCGCGAGGTCGGAGCGTGCTTCTCTGTCAACAGAATGTTGACGGCAGAGTGCTACAAGCAGAGAATGGAAAAGGGACTTTCCTTCCTTGAGTTCAATTACATGATCATGCAGTCCTACGACTTCTATCATCTGTTCAAGGAATACGGCTGTAATATGCAGTTTGGCGGTGATGACCAGTGGTCTAATATGCTTGGTGGAACAGAACTCATTCGCCGCAAGCTTGGCAAGGACGCCCACGCTATGACTATTACCCTTCTGCTCAACTCCGAGGGCAAGAAAATGGGTAAGACCGCCTCGGGTGCTGTGTGGCTTGATCCTGCAAAGACTACTCCCTACGACTTCTACCAGTATTGGAGAAACGTTGGCGATGCTGACGTTCTCAAGTGCATAAGAATGTTGACCTTCCTGCCCCTTGAGCAGATAAATGAGATGGACTCTTGGGAGGGCTCACAGCTCAACACCGCAAAGGAGATACTCGCTTATGAGCTTACAAAGCTTGTTCACGGTGATGACGAGGCCAACAAGGCACAGGCGCAGGCAAAGGCGCTCTTTGGCGCGGGTGGAGAGGCAGATGCCCCCACCGCAGAGATGTGTGACGAGGACTTTTACATGGAGGGCAAGACGGACATTCTTACAATGCTTGTCAGAAGCGGTCTGTGCAAGTCTAAATCCGAGGCGCGTCAGGCAGTACAGCAGGGCGGTGTTTCTGTTGACGGTGAGAAGGTAGCCGATATAAAGACCTTCTTCACAAAGGATGACCTTAAGGACGGAAAGCTTATCCGCAAGGGCAAGAAAACGTATATGAAGGTTATTTTTGGCTGATAATTAAAAAAAGAAAAAGGCGGTCTGTGTGAACAGACCGCTGATTTTTTACAGCGCTGTATGCGCTCGGTTAGGCACAGCGGGGTCGGGCGCGGGAGGACTTGCAGGATTTGCCCATTTTTTGGGCTGTTTGACGTTGTCCTTGAAAATATCGTCGGTGCAGTCAACAGTATCAAGCAATTCATTGTTCATGTCGTAATCCGTCGTGTATGCGCCCGGATGTGTGCCATAGTCAAAGCTCCTTTCGGGTCTTTTTTGTGATTTTTTATATTTTTCTGCCATAACGAAACCTCCAAAAAATAATAGCTTATAATTATTCTTCCCTGTTTGCTTAAAAATATTTTAAAATTTTTTCGGAAAGTGGAGAGGGGCGCAAGGTAAGGAGGGGCAATCTTCCAAGAAAGTCCCTCCTTTCCCTCCATATCTCCCCCTCCCTATGCTAACTCTCCGCGCAGAAAGGACATTATCTTTTTCTCCTCGCGCGACACCTTGACCTGCGACAAGCCCATAATGTTTGCCACCTCTTGCTGTGTCATATCTCGGTAGTAACGCAAAAGAACTATTTTTCTCCACTCGGGCGGCATTTTTCCTATGGCTTGTCCGAGAGAGATCTTGTCGTTGAGGTTTTCAAGCTCGTCCGCCGATTCTCTGTCGGGGATTATGGAATCGTATGTCTTTGAGTCCTCTCCGTAAACGTTATCAGACAAAGAGGTTATGGGGGAGACTGCGTCGATAGCTATCGCCGCCTCCTCAACGCTTACGCCCGCAAGCGAGGCAAGCTCGGATATGCTTGCTTCCCGTCCCTCCTCGGTCATAATGCGGTTTTTTTCGCGCATTATAGTAATACCTGTTCTTTTATAGCCTCTACTTACCCTTATAAGACCATCGTCGCGCAGATGTCGGCGTATCTCTCCTACAATAAGGGGTACGGCATAGGTCGAAAAGGCTGTGCCACGGCTCATATCAAAGCTGCTTATTGCCTTGAGCATACCTATCATTCCTATCTGCATAAGGTCCTCGAACTCGGTTCCTCTGTCACGAAATTTGAGAGCTATGCTCTTGACAAGTGCCGTGTTTTCAACTATCAGCTTTTCTGTCGCGCCCTCGTCTCCACCCTGCGCAAGTAATATCAGATCTCTGTTTCTGGCATATCTTTCATCTCGGACGTCGGGGGTGCCGATCTTTTGATTTTGCTCTTTGGTTTCCATACAAGTCTCCTCGCTTTAGCTCGTCGGATACGCCGACTATGTATCGTTGCGATTTGAGAAAACCTTGTACATGGTTATTTTAGTTCCCTTTCCTACTTTTGAGGTGACGCTGACGCGGTCGGTGAAGCTTTCCATAACGGTAAAGCCCATTCCACTACGCTCACTCGCAGCATCTGTGGTAAATAGCGGCATACGCGCCTGCTTGACATCCTCTATGCCGCATCCGCGGTCTTTTATTTCGATTTTTGCTATCCTGCCCTCAAGCAAGGACACGGTTATGTATATTATTCCTTCGGTGTGGCGGTAAGCGTGGACTATGCAGTTGGTCACCGCCTCGGACACCGCGCACTTTACGTCTGCAAGCTCGACCGCGGTGGGATCAAGCTGGGAGCAGAAGGCGGACACCGCCGCACGAGCCATTCCCTCGTTTGCCGAGAGCGCGGGCAGCTTTAATTGCATTTTGTTTATCACAGCACCTTGAAATCTACTTTTTCCCATCAAAAATCACCCCTTTTTGTGTCATTCCTTTTTACTGTTCTTCCTCCCGAGCTTTTTTTGCTTTGCTCGCGCTTGTTGGAATCGGATGGTGCCGTGGACATAGTCGCAGATGCCCTTTGAGTATGTGTCACCGTCCGCGCCGTCTGGCTACCCTTTTGCGCGGGAGAGGTGTGCTTTATCTTGACTATTCTCTCCATTCCTGCCAGACTCATTATTTTTTCAGTGCGGGGACTTGGATCACAGACTACAAGCTCGCCCCCAATCTCCTTCATTACAGCGTATCTGCCCATAATGAGTCCGAGCCCCGAGCTGTCCATAAAGTCTACGGCGGACATATCTACCACGAGCACGGAAGGGTGCTTGCTCTTTATCATATCGTCAATGGATGAGCGTATCGCGACAGCACTGTGATGATCTATCTCTCCTCTGAGTTTTATCTTCAACGAGCTGCCCGTGAATTCGCTGTCAAATCCCGGCTTTTTGTCTCTTGCCGCACACATTGTCATAATTTCCTTTCTTGCTTTTGCCCCTGGATGTCGGGCTTTTTATCAATTTTACCATAATACTTTTGAAAAAAATGTCGAAGCGGCGTGTCGAAAATAATTTTTTGCGAAAAAAAGGAGCAGAGTCATTTAGATGCAGAAGGCGGGGTTTGATTCTCGTAGGCGTATAAGGGTACGCCGGAGAGCCAAAACACGACTAAAAAGCCACATAAAATGTAGAAATCCGCCGATTTTTTCGGCGGATTTCTACATTTGAAAGACAAAAACTATATTTTTAAGTTGTTTTTTGTCTAGGCTCATAAAAGTGGCTTTTGTTCTGCGCTAAATGAAACAGCCCCTAGTATAAAATTGGATATTATTTCTTTTCGGTTACCTTGGCTGCAACGTTCTGGGGAACTGTGTCGTATCCTGTTACGTTGTACTCGAAGAATCCGCGGCCCTGTGTCATAGCACGGAGAACTGTCGGATAATCCGCAAGCTCTGCCTTGGGAGCAGATGCGTGAACGGTAGTGTAGCCCTCCTTGTCCTCGCACGCGTCCATACCCATAACTGCCGCACGGCGCTTGTTGAGGTCACCCATAACGTCACCGACCATGTACTCGGGAACGGTTACGTCAAGATCGCCCACGGGCTCAAGGAGCACAGGACCTGCCTGTT
>CAJGCF010000083.1 GCA_904501865.1 uncultured Clostridia bacterium | reverse complement strand
GTGACGATGAAAATTCGGGTGGCGATAAACCTAATAATAACGGAAATAACAACTCGGATACTGACCAAAAAAACTCTCCCGTCGCAAGAAAAAATGAAGAACAGCCTGCACAAGCAGTTGAAAACAATTAAATTTCATAAAACAACGCCCCGAGAGCTCTCGGGGCGTTGTTCTTATATATCATCTACTATTCTGTATCCGTGCCTCCGGTCTCCCACGACCAGCTTTCTACCGCTTATATCCGAGGCTTTTTTATTGATATTATAAACGTGCACTCCCACGTTTACGGGCTTTAGAGACCTGCCCTTAAAGCAAAGCTCCAATATTCGCTCCCGCGACAACGGCTCTTCTGTATGGGCTATCGCGGACAGTATAATATATTCGCTTTTTGTAAGCTCAAGCTCGTATCCTAAAAGCAACGCGCTACGTCCGTCGTCCAGCATACAAAAAAGCTCGTCTCTGCTCCGTGCCGCCATATATAAGACGCCTCCCTTTTATCAAAATCATTAAAAAATCCGAACGCTATTGCGCTCGGAATCAAAAATAGACTTGGTGACCCGCCGGAGACTCGAACTCCGGACCCCTTGATTAAAAGTCAAGTGCTCTACCGTCTGAGCTAGCGGGTCATTTTTCGCCTACCTAAATATTATATCATAACGGTTTATCTTTGTCAACAACTTTTTTAATTCCGGCTGTACAAAAACAACCGTGGCACACTCCCGGAAATTTGTGCATTTTTCACTATAAAAAGTCAAAAAGCTTATATGCTATCTTTCAAGTGAGTCGCAAATTGCACTATATTTTCATCAAGGATGGTGGGCAATACCATATCGTCTCTCTGGTCGGCATTATCTCCTCCGCCAAGTATCTCGTCTCTGACCGCCTTCACGATAAGCCTGTCTATCCCCTTAACTTTCGACGGATCAAGCTGTCCTCCAAGGCAAGCCACGTCAATAGCGTTTTCCTTTAGTCTCCTCGGTATCACCTTTTCGACATACTCCTCGAAGCAATCTATAAATCCGCAACACATAAAATATCCGACCTTTTTTGAAAGCAATACTGACTCGTTTTTCTTCATATACCTTGCAGCAACCTTTTCCGCCTTGCCCATACGTATTGGGAAACCTATCACTATCATATCAAACCAGTCAAGAGACAGCTGCGTATTCTTTATATCCGAGACGGTAACGTCATAATTTTTGAGCTCTCTGCCCAAAAGAGAGGCGCACTCTGCCACAGTTCCGCTCCTTGAGGTGTAAATTATGGCTATCTTCAATTTTACATTTCCTTTTTTAATTATTTCTCATTATCTTTATTATATACTCTAAATATTAATAAATCAAGATAAATTTCATTTCCCTGGGCAAATATTATTGAAAAAATGATAAAATTGTGTTATACTATTATTATAAAACGTTAAAGGTGGAGATACTGATGTCCGATAAAGGTCAGATATTTGAAAAAATAACAAAATTGCGCCGTGAGCTTACTCACCACGCAAAGCTTTATTACGTATATGACTCCCCGGAGATTTCCGACTACGATTACGATATGATGTTCGACGAGCTCAAGCGTCTTGAAGCTCAATTCCCCGAGTTTTTCGACCCCGAATCTCCCACTCAGCGAGTAGGCGGTGCGGCGCTCGATAAGTTCGGAAAGGTTACTCATAGCGCCCGCATGGACTCACTCGCCGACGTTTTTTCTTACGACGAGCTCAAGAACTTCATCGAGAGCACCGCGAAAACAGTTCCCGACGCTATATATTCCGTTGAGCCCAAGATAGACGGACTTTCGGTTTCACTCAAATACGAAAACGGCGTTTTCACCCAAGGCGCGACTCGCGGTGACGGAGTGGTGGGTGAGGATGTCACACAGAATCTCAAAACTGTTTTTTCCATACCTATGACGCTTCCCGAACCTCTCAATATTACCGTCAGGGGCGAGGTATATATGCCACGTGAGGTCTTTCACCGCATTAACAGAAAGAGAGAGCTTGAGGGCAAGGCGCTTATGGCTAATCCGAGAAACGCCGCAGCGGGCTCATTGCGTCAGCTTGATCCATCGATAACGGCATCTCGCGGACTTGACATATTTATATTCAATTTCCAAGAGGGCGAGCTTTATCTCGACGGACACGCGCCCAAAAGTCACACAGAAACCCTTGACAGACTTGAAGATCTCGGTTTTTCCGTTGTGGGTATGCGCACCTGCTCCGGCAGTGCCGACGATATTATAGACCACATAGAAAAGATAGGTCAGGCGAGAAATTCCCTCTCGTACGATATAGACGGAGTGGTCATCAAGGCAGACCTCCTGTCCGACCGCCAGACCATCGGTGAGGGCACGAGTACGCCCAAGTGGGCGGTCGCTTATAAATTTCCTCCCGAGGAAAAACAGACTAAGCTTGAGGATATAACAATAAACGTAGGTCGCACGGGAGTTTTGACTCCTACGGCGATCCTCTCCCCGGTTCAGCTTGCGGGAACTACCGTGAGCCGAGCAAGCCTACACAACCTCGATTTCATTCGTCAAAGAGGCATAATGCTCGGAGATACAGTCACAGTCAGAAAGGCGGGAGATATAATCCCCGAGGTCATCTGCGCTCATGCCGATAAGCGTAACGGCTCGGAGACCGAGTTCTTTATGCCGACTGTATGTCCGTCCTGCGGAGAGCCCGTATTTTACGATCCTAACGAAGCCGCGGCAGTCAGATGCACAAATCTTTCCTGCCCCGCACAGCTCTCTCGAGGCATTGAGCATTTCGCGTCAAAGAGTGCTATGAATATAGACGGCTTAGGCCCGCAGATAATAGAGCTTCTTATTGATAATGACCTCATTAAAAGCTCTGCCGACCTTTACTCGCTTCGCGCAGAGGATGTACGCGAGCTTGAACGAATGGGCGACAAGTCAGCTCAAAATCTTATAGACGCTATACAACGTTCCAAGTCTGCAGGACTTGAGCGACTTCTTTGCGATCTTGGAATACCAAACGTGGGAGAGGTCGCGGCAGAGGCTCTGGCGACTAAGTTCCGCACACTTGACGCCTGTATGTCGGCAACCAAAGATGAGCTTTTAGCTCTTTCGGATTTCGGCGAGATAACCGCAGAATCCGTGGTGAGCTTCTTCTCACGTCCTCAAAACGTCGCGTTGTGCGAGGAGCTAAAGGCGGCAGGCGTTCTTACAGATGCCGTCAAGGAGGCCGTGGGAGACAAGCTCTCGGGTATCACGTTCGTGCTCACGGGAACTTTGCCTACTCTTTCGCGAGAACAAGCCAGTAAGCTCATAAAGGCTCAAGGCGGCAAGGTCTCGGGCTCTGTATCGGCAAAAACAGGCTACGTGGTAGCGGGCGATGCCGCGGGAAGCAAGTTGACAAAAGCGCAAGCTCTCGGCATAAAGATAATCGACGAGGCGGCGCTTATGGAGCTGCTTGGAAAATAATTTACGCAAGTCCCGTATATTCGACTATTCCGTTATATATTCCCTGGGCAAATATCTGCGGATCGTCTCGCATAAGCGCCGCGTCGTTAGGATTGCTTATAAAGCCTATCTCAACGAGTACTGCGGGCATATTGGTTCTTTTGAGCACGTACAATCCGGGGCGGACGAGCATTCCTCTGTCCCTCAGTCCCGTGATCTCTACAAGATTGTCGACGATATCCTCGCCGAGCCTGAACGCGCGAGTGTCTCGGGCATAGGCATATGCCTCAACTCCCGATGCCGATCTGTCGGTAGATCCGTTTGTATGTATGCTTATAAAATAATCCGCTCCCCATGCGTTAGCGTCGTCAACTCGCGCGCGCAGGCTGGTGGCATTGGACGTGCCGAGCTGTGTCTCGGGTGTCGGACGTGATAATCTTACCTGATAATTTCCGCTACGCCTCAAAAGCACCGCAAGACGTTGTCCTACCTCGTATGTCACGTCTTGCTCTCTCAGTCCATTTCCCTCTGCTCCCGTGTTGGGATTTCGCGGATTGTGCCCTTGGTCGATATATATTCTTGGCATATTTCTTCCCCTCTCTGTAGGTTTTCCTTATAATTTTATGACAGATGATTAAATTTTGTTAAATTGACAGATGCTTTTTGAAGAAAGGTTTTGTGATGAACGAAAATATTACTGAGCTTGACATAGGCGTGACCGTCTCACCCGAAAAAAACAAGGTGATTGGCGGAGTCCTGTATCTCGTGGCGACACCCGTCGGAAATCTTGCGGATATCTCCACTCGTGCCGTAAAAGTGCTTTCAGAGGTAGATTTTATCGCCGCAGAGGATACCAGAAACTCAATGCGCCTACTATCTTACCTTGGAATACAGAAAAACATGGTCTCGTATTTCGAGCATAACAAGCGTTCCCACGGAGAGCTTATATGCAACCGTTTGCTTGCGGGCGAGTCCTGCGCTCTTATCACGGACGCGGGCACTCCCGCTATAAGTGATCCCGGTGAGGATATTGTGGCTCTGTGTGCCGAAAAAAACATTCCTGTAACAAGTATCCCGGGCCCGTGTGCCGCTATTCTGGCGCTTACTCTTTCGGGGCTTCCAACGGGCAAATTTTGCTTTGAGGGCTTTCTCTCGGCTGATAAGAAGGAACGTCGTGAGAGGCTTGAGGAGCTTAAGGGTGACGACCGCACGACCGTCTTCCACGAGGCGCCACACAAGCTCAAGGCAACTCTCTTAGACATGTGTGATATTTTGGGCTCGGAGCGCAGGATATCGCTCTGCCGCGAGCTGACAAAGCTCAACGAGGATATCCATCGCACAACGCTTGGCGGCGCGGTGGCTTACTATGAGGGGACTTCGCCTCGCGGCGAGTACGTTCTTGTGGTCGAGGGGGCTGCGGAGAGCGCCAAGGCGACAGAAAAGCAAGACCTTTGCTCACTTTCCGTTGAGGAGCACGTTGAGCACTACATAGGCACGGGAATGAATAAAAAGGACGCCATAAAGGCTACCGCTCGTGACAGAGGCGTGCCTAAAAACGACGTATATATGCAATTTGTAGATAAATAAAGCTTTCTGGGAGGGCGAGCTTGTTCCCTCCCTATGCCTTTTATTCACTCTGAAAAATATTTTGATTTTTTTCAAAAAAGGTGTTGACAAATGTCTTTTGTTATGGTATAATACCATAGTCGGCGCACGAGTCGACGGTCAATTGCTGGTGTGGCTCAATGGCAGAGCAGCTGATTTGTAATCAGCAGGTTGATGGTTCGACTCCGTTCACCAGCTCCATATGGGGGATTTCCCGAGCGGCCAAAGGGGGCAGACTGTAAATCTGTTGTCACTGACTTCGGTGG
>CAJGCF010000082.1 GCA_904501865.1 uncultured Clostridia bacterium | reverse complement strand
AATGTAGAAATCCGCCGATTTTTTCGGCGGATTTCCTCATTTTATTTGGCTTTTTTAGTCGTGTTTTGGCTTTCTGGCGTACCCTTGTACGCCTACGAGAACCAAACCACGCCTTCTGCATATAAATGACTCAGCCCCTTTTTTATCGTTTTAGCTTTTTGAGACAGCACATAGTCCTTGAGGGCAGATACATAGCAAAACTATGTTCTTTTCCCTGTTTTTGTGTCTCGTATATATAATCCTTTGATATGCGATCCCATCCGCCAAAGGGGCTGTCGTCACTTGAAAATACCACCTGATAGTTGCCCTTACTCTTAACTTTCACCCTATATCCGTCATAAGCATTAGTAGGGTGGAAATTAAAGACAAAGGTGAGCCCGCACCGCTCGTATATCATTATCTTTTTCTCCTCGTCTATGTTGAGATATACGGGAGCTTTTGCAAAGATATTATTGTTTTGCGCGAGTTCTATCATAGCGCGGTCAAACTCAAATAGCCACTCGTATTTGAGCTCCTTATCGTCGGCAAGATGCCACTGCCGGCGGCAATAATAGTAGCTCCAGCCGTTGCCCTCTCGCGGAAAATCTATCCATTCCGGATGACCGAACTCATTGCCCATAAAGTTGAGATATCCCTCGCCACCAAGTGTCATAGATATTATCCTTATCATCTTGTGCAAAGCTATTCCTCTGTCAATAATGCAGCTCGGCGTGTGCTTTGACATATGCGTGTACATCTCACTATCGCAAAGACGGAACATAATGGTCTTATCTCCAACGAGGGCTTGATCGTGAGACTCGGCGTATCCTACGTATTTTTCCATAGGACGTCTTGACGTGAGCTCATACCACATATGCCCCATATTCCAATCCTCGTCCCTCTGCCCCGCTATCAGCTTTACCCACAGATCAGGTATACCCATAGCCAATCTGTAATCAAAGCCTATGCCTCCGTCCTCAATAGGCAAACACATTCCGGGCATTGCCGACATATCCTCGGCAATAGTTATAGCGTTTGGATTGACCTCTCTTACTAGCTCATTGGCAAGCTGAAGGTAGGTAATAGCCTCGGTATCCGTATTAAGCGAAAAGTATTTTGTGTAATCGGTAAATGCCGTACCAAGCCCGTGGTCGTGATATATCATTGAGGTAACTCCGTCAAAGCGGAAACCGTCAAAGCGATATTCCGTCATCCAGAACTTAAGATTGGAAAGTAAGAAATGAATGACCTCATTTTTATCGTAATTAAATAGCATAGTCCCCCAGGCAGGGTGCTCACCGCGACCGCCCTCGTGGAAAAACTGCGTGGTCGTGCCATCAAACTTATTTATTCCCTCATAGGTGTTCTTTACTGCGTGAGAATGCACTACGTCAAGAAGCACGGATATCCCCATTTCGTGCGCAGCGTCTATTAGGTGCTTAAGGTCATTCGGCGTTCCGTATTTTGAGGATGCCGCAAAGAATGATGAAACCTGATATCCGAACGAGCCGGAGTACGGGTGCTCCATAATCGCCATTATCTGAATGGTATTATATCCGAGAGCTTTTATTCGAGGGAGTATATTTTCCCTGAACTCATCATAAGAGCCCAGTCCCTCCTTCTCCTGCGCCATTCCGATATGGCACTCGTAAACGTAAAGCTTCTTTGAAGGAGTAAATTTCTTTTTCTTCCACTTGTACTCGGGCTCATCAGAAACAACTCCGCACCAGAGATAAGTGTTCGGATCCTGCAGAACTCTACGGATATACAAGGGGATTCTTCGAAGCATCTCGCCTTTATGCATAACTATGGTCTGCACATGACAACCGTCGTAGAGGTAATCCTTACCGGGCATAAATATCTCAAACACGCCGCCATCAAGCCTCTGAAGCTTGAGTTCTGTCAAATTCCACCCATTCATATCACCCGTCAGATAGACCTCGTCTGCCGCGGGTGCCCACTCACGGTAGAACCAACCGTCCTCGCTCTTATGGAATCCAAAATATTCGTGCGCATTGGCAAAATCGCAAAGAGAGCCGCTCTCTCCAACAAGCTCACGCTTTTTGGTTCGATAGTTCAGCACCCTCTGCTCTATATCCGCCTCAAATGGCAACAAATAAGGGTCATATTCAAATATTTTATAACTCATATAGGCCTCCTTACTTATGTAAATCCACGCGCACACGAGCGTGCTATCAATTATATTTTACTACATTAATAACGTTTAGTCAAGTGATAAAACTCACTTGTGCCCATTATGCGCGATTTCCCATTCATCTATTTTTCCTGCTCGTCGCCATTTTACCTATGGTAATGATATATTACTATTTCGATAATTTAGACCTGTTCAATAAAAAAGATTATCTCGAGGACAAGAGTCGCAGGTCTTTGCTGTCCCGCCCGCAATACATAACAGGCTTTACTATATCGGCGCTACTTGGTGCGTATATGTTTACCGACGCATACCAAATATTCTTAAATGCCTTCTGGAAAATTGATGTAATCTTTCCGCGACTTTTGTCGGCATTAACTGTAATCGTCATAAGACTGATACAACTGCACTCACTTAAATCCAAGTGGGATGGCGAGATAGATCACCCGCTTTTTGCCGAAAAATCACTTTTCAAGCGCAACAGAGATCCATATACCTTCAAATCGTACAGACTTTTTCTGCAGCCGCTCGGATATGTTGCGGTATTTTACATTGTTTGTCTCATAACTACATCCTATATAATAAAATACGCTATTGCGCTTATTATAATCATCGCGGAGCTGTGGAAACCGCTTTTGGTAATAGTTATCATTCCCTTCATTGTGTTATTCTCATTCAGAATAATATACAACCTCAACGGCCGCCGAAAACTGATCAGGCGACTCAATAGGCTGAAAAGACAAAAACACGCCGAAGTAAAATTCATAGGCTATAAGTACCTGTCCTCATTTTTGACATTCTTGCCACTTCAGCTCGTGGTTACGACAAGCGACGGCGAGATATTCAAATGCGACGTCATAACCTGCGGCAAGGTAAACGCACCTATGTTTATGAACAGTGAAGAATACATCGTTGAGCATGGATTTCACCTGCGTAGCGGAGCCCTTCTGTCAAAAGGCGGTAGATTTGCTCAGGCGGTAGATATAAGCGCGTGGGGAGGCAACACTAATCCCACGAATCTGATTTTCGGATTCAGAAAATCAAGCAAGTTCACTTTCCCCTCGGGCGAGGATATGGGGAACTATACAGTCTACACAGCAACGGGCTTTGCTAATATGATTGAGCGCTCGATTCAGTAACAATAGTAAACCGCATAATATAAAATATTACGCCATATATTAATTATAGCACTCTCGGCAAACAACGCAAAACAACAAAAAATTACTATCCGTCAACAAATAGAGCTAACTTTTTTAAGGTTTTTTTGTTCAGATGCTTGACAATCAGAGCGCTGAGTGCTATAATATGATAAACCGTTGAAGAAGAGTAAGTAATTCTTGCCTCTTTTTGCACAGAGAGCCGCGCGGGATATTCCCTTTTGGTGAGATGCGGACAAAAACACAAGAATGAATGGACTTCTGAGGGCGACCGGAAACGATTTTTGCAAGGTGTGGACAAACCTCTCCCGTCATATGCAAAAAATCGAATTATGGAAGACGGAGCGACTCTCCGTGAAAAAAGTCGGTATATTTACGCTACGTCTTTTTATTTGAGACTTGCGAAAAGTATGCAAAAGTGGATGTTTTCATCAAGCCGGGTGGCACCGCAGGAGCTTATATTGATCCTGTCCCAGCAGATATCATCTGGGACGGGATCTTTGTTTTTTCTGTCACAGAAACCACTAAAACACGACGAAAGGAACAGTTCAGTTATGTCAAACAAACAAATCCCATACAAGATCTATATTGAAGAATCCGAGATGCCAAAGGCTTGGTACAACCTGCGCGCAGATATGATAAATAAGCCCGCGCCTCTCCTGGATCCCCAAACTCACAAGCCTATGAGCGCCGCCGATCTTTCGGGAGTATTTTGCGACGAGCTTATACAGCAGGAGCTTGACGAAACCAAAGCTTATTATGAAATACCCGAGGAGATACGGAGCTTTTATAAGATGTACCGTCCCTCTCCACTTGTACGCGCATACTGCCTTGAGGAAAAGCTCGGCACTCCCGCAAAGATATATTATAAATTCGAGGGCAACAACACCAGCGGAAGCCACAAGCTCAACTCCGCGATAGCTCAAGCATATTACGCAAAAAAGCAAGGCCTTGTGGGTGTTACCACCGAAACAGGCGCAGGACAGTGGGGCACTGCTCTTTCTATGGCGTGCTCGTATTTCGGACTCGACTGCAAGGTATATATGGTAAAATGCTCTTATGAGCAAAAGCCTCACAGACGTGAGGTCATGAGGACCTACGGTGCGTCAGTCACCCCCTCTCCCTCTATGGAAACGGCGGTTGGACGCAAAATTCTTGCCGAGCATCCCGATACCGTGGGAAGTCTCGGGTGCGCAATAAGCGAGGCGGTAGAAAAGGCGACGAGCATGGAGGGTTATCGCTACGTTCTTGGTAGCGTGCTCAATCAGGTAATGCTCCATCAATCCGTAATAGGTCTTGAAAC
Organism: uncultured Clostridia bacterium; assembly: GCA_904501865.1. GTDB lineage: Bacteria > Bacillota > Clostridia > Oscillospirales > CAG-272 > SVTX01. Next base: position 753 of record CAJGCF010000082.1, on the reverse strand, counting down.
AAAGATAGCTCTTGACAAATATGGCATCACCCCCGACGTGATAATAGGCTGTGCGGGCGGCGGATCTAATCTCGGAGGACTTATCGCTCCCTTTATGGGTGAAAAAATTCGAGGTGAGCGCGATTACCGCATTATTGCGGTCGAGCCCGAATCCTGCCCCAGCTTCACTCGTGGAAACTACGCGTATGATTACTGTGACACGGGTATGGTATGTCCTTTGGCAAAGATGTACACTCTTGGAAGCTCATTTATGCCTGCGGCAACGCATGCGGGCGGTCTCCGCTATCACGGAATGAACAGTACACTTTCTCAGCTCTATGCCGACGGACTTATGGAGGCGACCACAGTAAAGCAGACCGAGGTGTTCGCGGCGGCAGAGGAATTTGCACGCATTGAGGGAATACTCCCCGCTCCCGAATCAAGTCACGCCATCAAGGTGGCGCTTGATATAGCTAAAGAATGCTGCAAAACCGGCGAAGAAAAAACAATAGTATTCGGACTTACGGGAACGGGATATTTCGATATGATGTCCTACGAAAAGTTCCACAACGGCGTAATGAAGGACTATAGACCCGAAGACGCGGAAATAGAAAAGGCTCTGTCAAAGCTTCCAAAGATTTAAATAACAATAAAAAGGGGCTGCTTCATTTAGCGCAGAACAAAAGCCACTTTTATGAGCCTAGACAAAAAACAACTTAAAAATATAGTTTTTGTCTTTCAAATATAGAAATCCGCCGATTTTTTCGGCGGATT
>CAJGCF010000081.1 GCA_904501865.1 uncultured Clostridia bacterium | reverse complement strand
TCCTTTTTTCTTACTTGAAAAGTAAGTCATCAGCAAACTTCTTTTGAAGTTTGCTTGAATCAAATTCACAACGTGAATTTTATTCGTGGCGACCCGAAGGGGACTCGAACCCCTGACCTCTAGCGTGACAGGCTAGCGTTCTAACCAACTGAACTACCGGGCCGTGCCGTTGGAATACGATATATTCCAACGTTTGTTTTTGCGCTTGCGCGCTGGTGGAAACAATAGGGCTCGAACCTATGACCCTCTGCTTGTAAGGCAGATGCTCTCCCAACTGAGCTATGCTTCCATAGTTGCCTTCGCGGTCGGCGACTTGTATATTATATCACGGGTTTTTATATTTGTCAATACTTTTTTTGAATTTTTTGAAAAAATTTTTAATGAAATTATCTCTCCCTTTTTCTCCTTTTGGCATATAGGGTTTGCCGCCAAAATTCAGCGCTTGGGAATAAACAGGTTGACAATTACAAAAAATAATGTTACAATATATAAAACTTAATATTGGGTTAACATTGTTAACTCTGAAATGGAGACTGACGTGAAAGTAAAAAACGCCGTAAATAAGTATCAGCAGGTACTCAACAAGCCAAAGAAAAAAGCAAAGCTGCCTCCGCGTCCAAGCTTTCTTTTTGGAACTCTTGTCCGTATTCTTTCCATTCCGGATTTGATAAGCACAAAATTCAAGTATAAGTCTATTGGAATGGAAAGGCTTGGCAAGAGGGAGCCTTGTCTGATCCTTATGAATCATTCAAGCTTTATAGATCTTAAGATAGCCTCCAAGATACTTTATCCGAGAAGATACAACATAGTGTGTACGTCTGACGGATTCATAGGCAGGAATTGGCTTATGCGCAGTATCGGCTGTATTCCCACAAAAAAATTCGTGACAGAGGTCTCTCTTATTCACGATATGCTTTACGCGATAAAACGTTACAACTCTTCTATACTTATGTATCCCGAGGCAAGCTATAGCTTTGACGGTACAGCGACGCCGCTGCCCGAAAGCCTTGGACGCTGTATAAAAATGCTTGGCATACCCGTTGTCGTAATAAAGACTGAGGGTGCGTTTGCGAGAGACCCGCTTTATAACAATCTTCAGCTTCGCAAGGTAGAGGTCTCGGCAACGGTCGAATATCTACTATCTCCCGAAGAGATAAAGGAGACAGGTTCAAGAGAGATAAACAATATGCTCCGCGAGAGATTCTCATTTGACAATTTCCGATGGCAGCAGGAAAACAACGTAAAGATAACCGAGCCCTTCAGAGCAGACCACCTAAACAGAGTGCTTTACAAATGTCCAAGCTGTCTTGTTGAAGGCAAGACTGAGGGGAAGGGAACTCTGCTGACCTGCCACGCTTGCGGTAAGCAGTATGAGCTTGGCGAGGACGGATTTATGCGCGCACTTTCGGGTGAGACCGAATTTGCTCATATTCCCGATTGGTACGCGTGGGAACGTGAATGTGTAAAGAGAGAGATACTTGACGGGGAGTACAAGCTTGATGTTGACGTGGACATATACACTATGGTAGACACTGATTGCATATATTACGTTGGAGACGGAAATCTTAAGCATAGCCGCGAGGGATTTCACCTTACGGGCTGTAACGGAGAGCTTGATTATACCCAAAAGCCGCTTTCCTCATATAGCCTTTACGCAGATTACTATTGGTATAAAATGGGCGATATGATATGCATTGGAACAAAGGATATCCTGTATTACTGTTTCCCGAAGGGAGACGGTGACGTTGTGGCAAAGACACGCCTTGCCGCAGAGGAGCTTTACAAGGTGATAAGGAGCGAAAAGCGAGTAGCAAAGCCCGAAGAGGTCAAATAGTAAAAAGCCTTGCGCGTTCAATGCGCAAGGCTTTTTTATGTTTATTATTCCACGATTCCAAGTGATTTCATACAGTGTATTACGTGCGCAGCGAATCCGTGGTTACAGCTTAAATGGGTCAAAATTATAAGCTTTTATTCTTCCGAATATTTTTTAATTCCTTCCATACGACCGAATTCACGAAATCCGTCGAGCTCACCGCGGGTTATAGCCCCAAATATGCGGTAGCGCAAGCCCTTATTTTCTCTCTCAAGGGAATGAAGGAGCTGCTTCATCTCCTCTCGTTGAGTATTCTTGTCTGCAGGGCAAGGAGATTTTACCACGGGAAGCATGTTTTTATTTGAAAATTCCCGAATGTCCTTTTCGGGCATATAGAGCATAGGACGGATTACCTTTATACCCACTCTTGAGAGGTGTGTCACGGGGCTGAAGCAGCCGAGTCTGCCCTCGAAGAACAGATTGAGCATAAAGGTCTCCACCACGTCGTCGAAATGATGTCCGAGAGCCACGGAGCTACATCCGAGCTCCTTTGCGGCGTTGTGAAGCGCGCCTCGGCGCATCTTTGCGCAAAGAGAACAGGGATTGGATTCTTTTCTGACGTCGAAGATTATCTTTGATATTTCTGTGGGTATAATGTGATACGGTACGTCGAGCTTTTGGCAAAGCTCACGTATTTGCGAGAAATCCATACCTTCCTCAAAGCCCATATCTATGGTAATTGCCACAAGCTCGAATTTCTTTGGATAGAAACGTCGCAGATAAGCCATAGCGCACAGGAGCGTGAGTGAATCCTTGCCCGCCGATACTCCAACGGCTATCTTATCGCCTTCTTCTATCATAGAATAGTCGTCAATGGCGCGCCTTGTGTAGCTGAGCACTCTTTTCATGTTTTTCATAATTGTTCCTCCCTTAATCAAAAGAGTCAAAGGAGCAGGACTCATATATCCGCTCTGCATCACCTGAAAGTAAGCTTTTTTGTGCGTCGTCGGGGCTGTCGTGCAAAAACAGCGGACGGCTTACCACCGAGCCAGATGATGCACATTTTGTAGACTGAACAAGCACCATTGAGGGCTGGGATACGGGTGTTGCGTGAACGAAAATGATTTTTTTTGGCTCAAGTTTGTTTTTTCTCAAAGAGTCTATAAGGTCGCAGAGACGGTCTGGACGCCACACAGTGTAAAGCTTACCGCCGTTTTTCAATATTCTGTAAGCACACGCGCAAAAATCCTCAATACCGCCGCAGACCTCGTGCCTGGCTATGAACTTTTCGTCATGCAGATTTCGCTTGCCGCTGTAGAGCTTCATATACGGAGGATTGGCGGTAACTACGTCAACCTCTCCGCCAAGGGCTGTGGCATTCAGAGCTCTTACGTCCGAGCATACGGACAAAATGACGTCCGACAAGCCATTGATGTCGGCGTTTCTTTCTATGAGAGCCGCAAATTCCTTTTGTATCTCGACCGCATATATTTTTTTGAACTTGCCCTTGGCGGCGCAGAGCAGGGGAATAATACCCGTTCCACTACCAAGGTCGGCACAGGTTAGCCTTGAGCCACCCTTTGTCATAGCCGCGAGCAGATAAGCGTCTGTTCCAAAGGTTAGCCCGTTCACTCTTTGCACGAGAGTGAGATCTTCATTTATTTTTATGGTCTTTTCAAGTTCAGACATAGCTGCTCCTTTCAAAAATTATGTAAAATTTATCTTTAGCCTCTTGTGAGGATTGTTTCCGTATACAAAACTTAAGCCGGGCCCGTTTAAGAGACCCGGCAAAAGTTCAGGTTTATAAAGACGTAAAACGCCAACCTATCAGTCCTGAACGGGAGCGCTTACGGGACAAGCCTCAGCACAAGATCCGCAGTCGATGCACTTGTCGGCGTCGATCTCATACTTGCTGTCACCCTCAGTGATAGCTTCAACAGGACATTCAGCAGCACATGCGCCGCAAGAAATGCAATCATCAGTAATTTTGTATGCCATGGTTTATGTACCTCCATATTGTTTGATAAACCTATTGTATCACAAATTATATCATTTTTCAACTATATTTGCAAAAAAAACTAAACAAATTTACCTTTATCTTTTTGGATAATATCAATAAATTTGGTCAAATTTCCGTGCTTTTGAGGCAAAAGTCAATCATTTCCGTTTTTTTGAGGGCGTGAGATGAGAGTGACCTCGTCTCTGTTATAGGTTTCTGGAGCGGCATCGGGATCCTCCTTGAGCTTTACCTTGACAGTTCTTGCCAAGGGGTTGATTTCGGTAACGAAGCCTATGCCTTTTGGCGTTTTGACCACGGAATCCACGGGAGGAGTCTTTGCGGTCTCCTCAGCATACGTGGAGTATTCGTATTGCAAGCAGCACATCAGTCTGCCACAGCATCCCGATATTTTGCCCGAATTGAGAGACAGATTCTGCTCCTTTGCCATACGAATGGAGACCTGGACGAAGTCGGAGAGAAAGGTGGAGCAGCACAGAGGTCTGCCGCATGCGCCAAGACCCCCCATAAGCTTTGCCTCATCTCTGATGCCTATCTGCCGAAGCTCTATCCTTGTCTTGAAAACACTCGCCAGATCCTTTACAAGCTCTCTGAAATCCACGCGGCTTGCCGACGTAAAATAGAACAAGAGCTTTGAGTTGTCAAAGGAATATTGAGCCTCGATAAGCTTCATATCAAGGTCATGCTTTTCTATCTTTTCAAGGCATATCTTAAACGCCTCGTCTTCCTTTTTCTTATTGTCCTGGTTTTTCTTGACGTCATCTGGAGTTGCTACTCTTACTATCTCGCGCAAGGGGAGCACAAGAGAGGATTCCTTGACCTCGCGGTCGCCAAACGCTACCTCGCCAAACTCCAGACCTCTGGCAGTGTTGACTATGACGAAGGAGCCGTCCTTGATGGATAGCTTACCCTTGTCAAAGTAGTACACCTTGCCGTTTGCCTTGAATCTCACTCCTGTTACGTGAACCGTCTTTACGTCGTCCTCGTTCTCTATGCTGACGGTGACGGTAGGAGAGCCATCGGAGGAGGGCGCAAGTATGTTCTCGTCTACGTAGCTTTCAGTTACGTCATCAAGCTCTGTATCAAAAAGAGCCGCATCAGCTTTGTTCTCAACGTCACGGCTTGTGGGAGCGTTGTCACGGGGCTGAGAATTTTTGTTGTTCATATAATAAGGCTTTCTTCTGTTTCTTCTTCTGCGTCCCTGACGGTTGCCTTGATTTTCGGAGACGTTGGATTTATTTGTTTCAGGATTCATAGCTTTGACCATCCTTTGTGTAACTTTCTTTTTTAACGAGAGTCGTCAAATAAGACGCGCCCTCTGCATCATATTCATAAGAGCGAGACGGACGTTAGCATTCGCCTCAAGGTCGGATATCGCCTGAGCTGTCGCGTCGTAAAGTGCGAACAGAGCCTCCGACGTAAAATTTGAGGCAAGCTCGCACGCAAGCTCCGCGTCTTCAAAGAAGCACAGGGAAACCGTCTCATCCTTTTTGAGTAATATAAGGTCGCGCACGGCCTCCTCGAGATAGGAAAGCTGGCGGCACACGTCCTGCCTTTTGTTGCCGATAGCCGATATGACCTCAAATGCACCGCCCCT
>CAJGCF010000080.1 GCA_904501865.1 uncultured Clostridia bacterium | reverse complement strand
TCCCGAGCATCTTGAGGTTATCGCGGCGCAGAGAGCAAGACTTGGTACTAAGCGCGGCTTCATTGCCGTCAAGCCCAACTGCTCCATTCAGGCGTACGTTCCCGAGCTGACCCCCCTTCGCAAGTACGGCATCAAGGAAGTGGTCGCAACCACCTATCAGGCAATTTCAGGCGCGGGCAAGACCTTCAACGAGTGGCCCGAGATGATCGACAATATCATTCCCTACATAGGCGGCGAGGAAGAAAAGAGCGAGCAGGAGCCTCTGCGTGTTTGGGGTAAGGTTGAGAACGGTGAGATAGTCAAGGCATCTGACACGGTTATCACCACTCAATGTATTCGAGTTCCCGTCACCGACGGTCACACAGCTGCGGTTTTCGTCAAGTTTGAGAACAAGCCCACAAAGGAACAGATACTTGAGGATTGGAAAAACTTCAAGGGACTTCCCCAAGAGCTTGGACTTCCCAACGCTCCCGAGCAGTTCATTACCTACTTTGAGGAGGATAACCGTCCTCAAGCAAAGCTCGACCGCGACATTTACGGCGGTATGGGTGTTACTGCGGGTCGTCTGCGTGAGGACACTCTCTACGACTATAAATTCGTTGGACTTTCTCACAACACTGTTCGCGGTGCGGCAGGCGGTGCGGTGCTTATCGCAGAGCTTCTCTACAGACTCGGATATTTTGATTAATAAATAGATATTGCAGGGGGAAGAAGCTTATCTTTACAAAAAGGCTCCTTTCCCCTGCACCTCACTTTCAAGAGCTTTTAATAATAAAGCAAAAACGGTCTCGATGAGACCGTTTTTTCGTATATTTTAATTATTCTTCCGCCTCGGACGTACCGTCATCAGAGTCGTCTTTATCCTTGCTGCGACGCTTGTCGTCGTCCTCCTCATAGTCCTCATCATCCTCATCGACAGGTCTTTCCTTGACCGTGACGAGCGTGGTCTCTATTCTATGGTCGAGCACGGACTCTACCTTTATAACAAGGTCGTCGGTCTCAAGGTCAAGCGTGGTACCGTCGTCGGGTATCTCGCCAAGTATTCCAAAGATGTATCCGCCAAACGTATCGCAGTCCTCTGTATCGAATACAACGCCCAGAGCCTCCGCTACCTTCTCAAGCGAAGCCGAGCCGAGTATCCTCCACTCGCGAGTCTCCTCGCTGAGACATACTATCTCCTCGACTACTATCTCATCCTTGTCGTCCATATCTCCGACCAAAAGCTCAAGCAAGTCGTGTATGGTGATAACGCCGTTGGTTCCACCGTATTCGTCCACCACGATAGCGAAATAGTTTCTGGTCTCCTTCATATTTGTAAAGAGAACGTCCGCTTTCATATTTTCAGGAACGAAATAAGGCTTTTCACAAGCTATTCTCATAGCCTCCGCAACTGTTTTACACTCAGAGCGGAAGAACTTTTTGATGTTGAGCACTCCCACGATATCGTCGGCACTCTCTCCGCATATAGGATAATATCCGTGTCTTGATGTGGAGAGCACCTTCTTCCATTCGTCTATATCGTCCTCACGGTATATCATCTTAACGTCTCGGCGGTGCGTGCAGACCTCAGAGATGAGAATATCATCGAACTCAAAAATGTTCTGTATCATCTCATTTTCAAGACTGTCTATCTCTCCCTTCTCGCTACTCGTGTCAAGCATCATACGGAGCTCCTCCTCGCTTGCGGCCTCCTCCTCCTCGTGAGGATTGATGCCAAACATACGGAGTAATCCGTTTGTGGTCTTTGTCAGCACCCATACAAGAGGAGCAAATATGCAGGACACGAAGCGGATAAAGCCGCCAAGAGCAAGCGATACCTTCTCCGCGTTCTTCATAGCTATCTTCTTAGGAACAAGCTCTCCAAACACTATGCTAAAGAACGAAAGTATAAGGGTAATGAGTATAACGAATACCTGCTCGGGAATAACGATGCCATTGCCCGTAATAAATCCGAGTGAATTGAACCAAGCCGTCAAAGGCTCGGCAAAGCTGTCAGCCGCGAACGCGGAGCCGAGAAATCCCGCGAGAGTTATTGCGACTTGTATTGTGGAGAGGAACTTCGAGGAATCCTTGGTAAGCTTCTGGAGCTTTTTAGCCTTCTTCCTCGTGCGTTTGTCGCCCTCCTCGGCCATTTTTTCTATCTTTGTTGTATTTGTTGAAAGAAACGCCGTTTCAGCACTTGCAAATATAGCATTGAGCGCTATAAGAACTATTTGTAATAATAAAGGTCCTATGTAATCCATTTTTTCTGTAAATATCTCCTATTCATAATACGTATTTTTTCATTATAATCATAAAAAAGACAAAAAAAGCACAACCTATCCGAGCTTGATCGTTAGGCTATGCGAGCATTTATGATATATAATGAAACGCACGTACAACAGTTAAGGCATTACACATATTACAAGTAGTGTCCGTACTATCGCCGTCATCCATTTCTATGTACCTTCCTTTTTGAATTGTTTTCATCATCATATCACAATAATATCCCAAAGTCAAGGAAAACCCCGTCTTATTAACACTTTATTTACAATTTTAAAATCAAAAATGTCCCATTTTTCCTTTATTTATATAGAAAATCCGACTTTTTCACATTTTCCTTGTTTTTAAATTTATAAAATCATGCGATTTTTTAGTCAAGTCCCTTGACAAAACGATAAATGAATGTTAAAATAATGAGAGTAAGGGAGTAGTCGGCGCACAGACGCAACCAAGTCAACATCATGGGCGGAAACGCTCTGGCTTTGTTTTAAACGATGAGACTTATCTGTTGCATGACGGATAGGTCTTTTTTTTCGGAAGTGCTATATTCCTTTTTCTGTCGGTATATAATAAATTGAAAATAAATGCTTTTAAAGGAGACAAAAAATGAAAGAATATCTTTCAAGCTCTGCCGAAGTCATTGAGTCTGTTTCCTCCTCGCAGAACGGTCTGTCCGAGATCGAGGCGGCTGCGCGACTTGAGAAAAACGGCAAAAACAAGCTCATTGAGGGCAAAAAGGAATCTCTCATCATAAGATTCTTCAAGCAGCTCGCCGAGCCTATGACTATCATTCTTCTGGTAGCAGCTGCTATCTCCGCAGGAGTGGAGATCTACGAGGGCTTGCAGCACGGATTTGAGTTCCCCGCAGACGTGGTTATCATTCTGGCGGTCGTTCTCATCAACGCAATTCTCGGTGTATTCCAGGAGAGCAAGGCTGAAAAGGCTATCGAGGCGCTCCAGGAAATGTCCAAGGCACAGTCCAAGGTCATTCGTGACGGTAAGCAGATTACTGTTGCAAGTGAAGATCTGGTCGTCGGCGATATAATCGTGCTTGAGGCCGGTGACGCAGTTCCCGCAGACGCGCGTATAATCGAATGCGCTTCTATGAAGATTGAGGAAGCCGCGCTCACGGGTGAATCCGTTCCCGTTGACAAAAAGGTCGAGGTCCTCACAGCAGGCGCTAACGGCGACGTTGCGCTCGGAGACAGAAAAAACATGGTCTTTATGGGCTCTACCGTAGTCTACGGACGCGGCAAGGCAGTAGTTACTGCTACGGGCATGCAGACCGAAATGGGTAAGATTGCAGACGCTCTTGCGCAGGCAGAGGAAGGTAAAACTCCTCTCCAAATAAAGCTCGCGGGTCTTTCCAAGATACTGACTTGGCTGGTCATCGGTATATGTGTGGTTATTTTCGGTGTTCAACTCATACGTGAGGGCATTGGCTTTGAGCCCATCCTCTCCTCGTTTATGATAGCTATCTCTCTTGCCGTTGCGGCTATTCCCGAGGGACTCGCAACCGTCGTTACCATCGTTCTCTCTATCGGCGTTACCAATATGTCAAAGAGAAACGCCATTATCCGTAAGCTTACCGCAGTTGAGACTCTCGGCTGTACACAAATAATTTGCTCGGATAAGACAGGTACTCTTACACAGAACAAGATGACCGTCGTCGACCACTACGGCGACGATGAGGCAATCCTTGCAAACGCTATGTCTCTCTGCTCCGACGCAGAGTTTGATACAGAGGCAGGCACTGCTGTGGGTGAGCCCACCGAGGCAGCTCTCGTAAACTACGCGGAGACTCTCGGTCTCTCCAAGAACAAGCAAAAGTTAAAGCTCGTCCGTATAGGCGAGGTTCCCTTTGACTCGGGCAGAAAGATGATGTCCACCGTCCACAAGGACGAGAACGGTACACTCATGCAGTTCACAAAGGGTGCTCCCGACGAGCTCCTTAAGCGCTGCACCAAGGCTCTCGTAAACGGTCAGGTCGTAGATATGACCGACACTATCCGAGCTGACATTCTTGCCGCTAATAAGGCTATGGCAGACAAGGCTCTCAGAGTTCTCGCGGCGGCTAAAAAGGATCTTAGCGCAGAGCCCACAGCTTACGAGCCCGAGACGGTTGAATGCGACCTTTGCTTCGTAGGTCTTGTGGGAATGATCGACCCCGTCCGTCCCGAGGTAAAGCCCGCCATCGACGAGTGCAGAAGCGCAGGTATCCGCCCCATTATGATAACGGGCGACCACAAGGATACCGCGGTTGCTATCGCTCTCCAGCTCGGTATTATCACTGATGCATCCCAGGCCATCACGGGATCAGAGCTCGACGATATCTCCGACGAGGAGTTTGAGACGGCGGTTGAAAAGTACAGCGTTTACGCGCGTGTTCAGCCCGAGCACAAGACAAGAATAGTCAACGCATGGCGTAAAAAAGGCATGGTCACCGCTATGACAGGCGACGGTGTAAACGACGCTCCTTCTATAAAGAACGCCGATATCGGCGTAGGTATGGGTATCACGGGTACCGACGTTACAAAGAATGTTGCCGATATGATACTCGCAGACGATAACTTTGCTACCATAGTTTCGGCAGTCGGTGAAGGAAGAAGAATTTACGATAATATTCGTAAGGCTATTCAGTTCCTTCTCGCGTCCAATCTCTCCGAGGTGCTCACGATATTCTTTGCGACGCTCTTTGGATATACCATCTTCGCACCCGTGCATCTGCTTTGGATAAATCTTATCACAGACTGCTTCCCTGCTCTCGCACTCGGAATGGAAAAGCCCGAGGCTGACGTTATGAACCGTAAGCCCCGTGACTCCAAGGAGGGTATCTTCGCAGGCGGTCTCGGATTTGCCGTTGCATATCAGGGAGTGCTCGTGACTATCATTACAATGGCATCTTATCTTATCGGTAGATTTTGGCTTGCAGATCTTCATCACGCAGAGGCAATAGCCGCAGGTACGTACTCCGCCGAGATGCTCGGCACGTCCATGGCATTCCTCACACTCTCCCTCTGTGAGATCTGCCACGCATTCAATATGAGATCTCTCCACGGCTCTATTTTTAAGATGAAGAATCAGAACTGGTGGCTCTGGGGTGCAGGCGCGCTTTCGTTGATCCTTACCACCGTGGTTATAGAGATCCCCTTCCTCGCAAACGCATTTGAGCTTGCTCACCTTGACCTTATGGAATACGGAATCGCATTCGGTCTCGCTATTCTCATAATCCCGATAGTTGAGATAGTCAAAATAATTCACAGAGCTGTAGATAAAAAGCACAGCGCATAAAACATCAAGGGCAGACGT
>CAJGCF010000079.1 GCA_904501865.1 uncultured Clostridia bacterium | reverse complement strand
TTCAAAAGTTATTTTGCCATTTTTTTGAGCTTCCGTCGCAATTGTCACACCGACATTTTCTTTCCTATATAGAAAGGCATATTCTCACAGCCGGAAAGAACTCGCTTATCCTTTATGATAACATTCTTATCGGTTATGACACAATTAAGCTCCGCTCCCGGGCAAACGTAGGTGTCCTGGAAAAGTATGCAGTTCTTAACTACCGCACCCTTGCCTACGTGCACACCTCTGAATATGACGGAATTTTCCACTGTTCCCTCAATAACGCAACCCTCAGCGACCACGGAACTTGTGACCTTAGAGCCCTCGCAATATCTTGTGGGAGCCGAGTTTCTTATCTTGGTGAGCACGGGGCGGTTTTTAACACCAAAGAGTCTTCCACGCGCGTCGGTCTTCAACAGCTGCATTGAGCAGTCGAAATAACCCTCCATAGAGCCCACGTGAGCATAGAATCCTTCGTAATTATATACCTTATAATTTTCTCTGCCGATATTTCTCTGCACCACGTCACACATAAAGCTAGTGTGACCTCGTCCTATGGCATTATCAAGAACGTTGAGAAGATATTTGCGTCTTACCACCATAATGTTGATGTATATCTGCGCCTCTCCGTTATAATTCTTGACCTCGGAGATATCTGTGAGATTACCATTTTCATCGCTTTGTACTACTGAAACGGTCTCGTGCATATCCGAGGAAACCTTTGCTTTCTTTGTAACGAAGGTTATGTCTGCTCCCGATTCCGCGTGCTTTTCTACAACGTCGTTAAGGTCGATATTACAGATAACGTCACAGTCTGACATTACTACAAATTCTTCCTTACATCTGTTGAAAAAATTGACCGTGCCCATAAGAGCCTCAAGCCTTGATGAGTAATATTTGTTGGACGCCGCATTCTCAAATGAAGAAATGTACGGAGGAAGTATCTTGATGCCCCCCGAGCGTCTTGCCAGATCCCAGTCCTTGCCGTTTCCGAGGTGGTCGAGCAAAGACTGATAGTTATTATGCGTAACTATTCCTATTTTTGATATTCCCGAGTTGACCATACTTGAAATCGCAAAATCTATGAGTCTGTATCTTCCGCCGAACGGAACGCTTCCGATGGTTCTCAATCTGGTAAGCTCCGGAATGCTGTTATCGTGTATATTTGAAAATATAAGACCTACTGCTGTCATTTCGTCACCTCCACTTAAATTTCGGAAATTATCGCGCCGTCTTCTATAGTGGCGCCGTTATTTACCTTAACGTCCTCACCTATTACGGTGATTCCCTTTGCCTTTTCCTTTGCGACACCTATCACAGCGCCCGCGCCTATCTCGACGTTGGTGTCGATTATGGAATAATTCACGGTAGCGCCCGAGCCGACCACAGTATCACCCATAAGCACGCTATCCTTTACGTACGCACCGTGACAGACCTTTACCCCAGATCCGAGAACACTGTTGATAACGGTTCCGTATATCTCACAACCGTCTGTTATATAGCAGTTGTTTACCCTTGCCGTATCCGCGATAAACTGCGGTCCGTTGGATTGGTTCTTTGAGTATATTCTCCAATCGTTGTCACCGAGGTCAAGAACGGGATCATTTCCGATAAGGTCCATATTCGCTTCCCACAAGGAAGATATGGTTCCAACATCCTTCCAATATCCCTCAAAGGGATACGCAAACATCTTCTCTCCCGCCGCGAGCATATTGGGAATTATGTTCTTTCCAAAATCGTTTGAGGATTCGGGATCTGCCTCGTCGGCTATAAGATACTTGGAGAGCTTATCCTTATTGAAGATATATATACCCATAGATGCGTTGGTGCTGTCGGGATGTTTGGGCTTTTCCGAGAACTTGTATATAGAACCGTCCTCGTTAGTACTCATTATTCCGAATCTGCTCGCCTCGCTGAGCGGCACGTCGATAACGGCTATGGTACAGTCAGCTCCCTTTTCCTTGTGGTAGCGGAGCATCTTATCATAGTCCATCTTATAGATATGATCGCCCGAAAGTATGAGAACGTAATCGGTATCGTATCTATCTATGAACGCGAGGTTCTGATAGATAGCGTTTGCCGTTCCCTTATACCAATCGGCAGATTTCTGACCTTGATAGGGCGGAAGTATCTTAACACCGCCATAGACACGGTCAAGATCCCAAGGCTGACCGTTTCCTATATATTCGTTGAGCACGAGAGGTTGATATTGTGTAAGAACTCCGACAGTATCTATGCCTGAGTTGATACAGTTTGATAAGGTGAAGTCGATGATCCTGTATTTGCCACCAAACGGCACCGCGGGTTTTGCGGTCTTGGTGGTCAAGGCATAAAGTCTTGAGCCCTGTCCTCCTGCGAGTAGCATTGCCACACACTCTTTTTTCTTAAACATGAAAACATCTCCTCTTTTGTTTATTTTTAATATATTTATTGCGAATTCATTTTACTAAGCACTCAAAGACGGTCACAGCAAGTGGGGGAACCGTAATTTTGAGGGCATACTCGCCCGAATCTGTCAGATAGCTCAGTACACTTGCCTCTTTATTGTTGATGCCACTTCCGCCGTATTTTTTACTGTCCGAATTGAAGATCTCTCTCCACAAGCCCGGGCGGTCAACCGATATGCAGAAATTCTCATACGTGTAATACGAGAAATTTATCACCGCGGCAAGCTCCCTGCCGTCACACGAGCAACTCTTGATGCAAATGACGTTATCACTCACCTTTGTGGGAGCACAACAGTTATTCTCTCCATCTTCGTACCAAAGCTGCGGACACTTGAGATATAACGCATTCAGGTCAGAGCAGTACAGCTGAAACGCAGCGTGGTTGTCATATTCGAGCAGATGCCATTCAACCTCGCTGCCCCACTCCTTATACTGACCTATCTCGCTTCCCATAACGGTAAGCTTTTTACCGCGCGACATCATCTGATACGCAAGAGTGGCTCGAGCGCCCGCGAATTTTCTCCAATAATCGCCCGTCATCTTACCTATCAGCGTTTTCCTGCCCGGCAAAACGTGCTTATCCGATATTGCAATAAGTCCTCCTTGACAGCAGGTGTCATAAGATACGATATCGTCAACTGAGCGCACGTCAATGTCCTTTTCGATATACGACATAGTCGCATCAGACCAAGCATTGTTGAAAATGATATCAAATCCAAGCTTTTTAAGAAAGTCCCCTCTGCCATCCGCTATCATTAGAAAATCCGGCATCAGCTCTTTCATATGCCACGCGATATCATGGAAAAAGCTTGCTCTCTCAGGGCAAATACTCGGCGTCTTTATTCCGTCTATATGGTACTTGTCCGCCCAATAGATAAGATTTGACAAAAGATAGGATTCAAAATTATTTCCGCACAAACGCAATTTTTTGACGTTTTCGTCGGTAAGGTCTTTTTTACGAATGCTCCAATCGAGCAAAACCCCAATGCCGCACGTATGCGCGTGGTCAACAAGCCTCATAAAATCTTGTGGAGTGCCGTGCTTTGAGGTGGGGGCGTAATATTCCACTGTCTCACTCTGACTCTGGTCATCAAAGCAACGTTCAAACAGTCCCGTGATAAGAACGTGAGTATACCCCATCTGCTTGAGATAAGGTACAATCTCATCGGCAAGCTCGGTGTATGAAAGAAAACCTCCGTCATCGTGCCTTTTCCAATTGCATAGTTCTATTTCGTATATATGCATTGGATAGTTGGAATTTTCTTGCCCGTACGTCTCGGCTCTACGTGAAAGCCATACTCCGTCACGCCAAGAATACTCCGCCTCGTCGCATATCACAGCGTTGTAATAAGGAAACGAGGTGGCCATACGAGCATACGGGTCTGTTTTATAAAACACTCTTCCGTTCACGTAAAGCTTGTATTTGTAGGTGTCTCCCACGCGCATTTCCTCGCGAGGCACACAAGCCTCCCAAACTCCATCGTAGCCGCATCTTGACATAAGAGTGTTATCGCTCCATTCGTTGAAAGATGCTACAAGATAGACCGCATCCGCCTCTGGCGCAAAAAACCTGAAACGCACAAAGGCGCCACAATCGTGAGCGCCCATAAAATCGTATACGCTCTGCTTTGCACAGAAACCGAGCAAATCCTTATCCGTTTCAAAATCACGAATGAACATAGCGCGTCGGTCTCCTTAAAAAATCGTTTTCGCATATCAACAACATAGCATATAACTCTATTTTTACAAAAGTGTCAATCAGCATTTTTTTGTCGGTCTGTCTCTATGATATAATTATACCACTTAAGGCTCAGCTTGTCAATGCACAATTTCCCCAAATAAAGCACGCAATATATGGTAATTTTAACAAACAACCAGGGGTTTTAGGTGTTTTTTTTGGGCAAAAACGAGCAAAAAGGACAAAATTTGTGTACTTGACAAGCTTACGTTTTTTTGATATAATTAGAAAAGGCTATTTCAAAGTGAGGGGGGATGCGTTATGAGTTGTCATTTTGACGCCGTCGTGGGTAACGTAGCCCTTGTAGACAGACTGTGCCGCGACGTTGATGAGGGCTCGCTGTCACACGCATATATCCTTGAAGGTCCTTCGGGCACGGGAAGGCACACACTTGCTCTTTCCGTCGCGGCGGCTCTTTCCTGTGAGCACAAAGCAGACTCGAAAGCAAAAACTCCCTGTGGAAAATGCCGCAATTGTCAAAAAATATTTTCGGGCAACTCACCCGACATAATCTCGATAGGACTTGAGGGCGACCGCGCGTCTATCGGAGTTGAGGCGATACGTCAGATGAAAAATGACATATATATCGCACCCAACGACCTTGATTTCAAAATATACATCATAAACAATTCTGACAGTATGACTCCGCAGGCACAGAATGCTTTTCTGCTCTCTCTCGAGGAGCCTCCCGAGTACATTATATTCTTTTTGATATGCGAAAATTCCACATCGCTTCTCGAAACGGTACGCAGCCGTGCGCCGTCTCTACGGACTCAGCGCCTATCCGATGATGAGGTCAAGGAGCATCTTCTGAAAACAGACAGACGCGCAATATCTCTTCATGAAGAATCTCCCGATGAATTCGCCTCTGTAATAAAGGTAAGCGCGGGACGCATAGGATATGCTCTTTCCCTGCTTGACACAAAGCACAGAAAGAGTGTGCTTGAGCAAAAGAAAACGGCAAGGAATATTATTTCTATGATATCCTCGTCGGACAGGGGCGGTGCGTTTGAGGTCATATCGGCTCTCGGCAACAAAAGGCAGGACGTGTGCCGCCAGCTTTCCTATCTCGAGGAGGCCGTGCGCGACCTTATATTACTCAAAAAGGATGAGGCGGTTTCCCTGTGCTTCTTTGAAGACGCGGAGCTTGCGTGCGAGCTTGCTTCAAATTTTACGTCGGAGGCTCTGTTCGCACTTTACGACGCGGCAGCTCAGGCGATATCCGACCTTGAGGCGAATGCTAATGTCCGTCTCGCTCTTATGAATATGATGCAGAGGGCGCGTCTTATCTGACGGCTCTCGTTAAAAAAGAAAGTTACACAAAGGATGGTCAAAGCTATGAATCCTGAAACAAATAAATCCAACGTCTCCGAAAATCAAGGCAACCGTCAGGGACGCAGAAGAAGAAACAGAAG
>CAJGCF010000078.1 GCA_904501865.1 uncultured Clostridia bacterium | reverse complement strand
TGATATAATTATGAGGGAATGATAGTTGTAGCCTTATTCCGTATGATATCCAAAAAATAAAAAATAAAGGGAGTGCATACAATGGCGCATCCGATAAAGCATTTTGTAACTATAACAAAGCACAGACACAAGGTCATAGCCCATTGCTTCAAGGCGGGTATAGGCTTTGGCGGACTTTTTCACGACCTTTCCAAATACAGTCTTGCCGAATTTGTCCCCGGTGCTAAATATTATCTCGGTACGAGAAGCCCCAACGAAAAGGAAAGAGAGCTTTTCGGATATTCTATGGCGTGGATGCATCATAAGGGCAGAAATAAGCACCATTTTGAGTATTGGGTAGACCTCAATATGCAGACTAAGAAATATGAACCAGTGCCTATGCCCTTGCGCTATCTGACGGAGATGTTCTGCGACAGGGTCGCCGCAAGCAAGATATATCAGGGTAATGCTTACAAGGACTCCTCAGCGCTTGAGTATTACAAGCGCGGTAACGCGCGCGCAAAAATGCACGAGAGCACGGCGGATATCCTTGAGGAATGGCTTGAAATGCTTGCCCGTGATGGAGAAGAAAAGACCTTTGCATACATAAAGGCGCTCAACAGAGAGAGCAGAAGAAAAAAGAAAAAATAAATATATTCATAACCTCACCTCTTACTGAAATATAATCAAGTAAGAGGTGATGTTTTTATGAAATTTACAAAAATAGCGGCAATACTTATCATACCGCTGATTATCATTTCAGGCTTGTGCTTTAGTATATTTGCCGCGGAGAGCGGTGATGGGAGTGTGTCACCTGAATCTATTGTGACCGATGCACCTGCCGTTGACCTTGGTCTTGAGTGTAAGAGCGCGATACTTATGGAGGCGAGCACAGGCAGAGTGCTTTACGAACAGAACGCAGATGAGGCTCTGCCACCTGCGTCGGTGACCAAGGTCATGACTCTCCTATTGGTTATGGAGGCTATTGAAGATGGCAAGATAGGCCTTGACGATATGGTGAGCACGAGCGCTCACGCCGCATCTATGGGCGGCTCGCAGATATATCTTGAAGAGGGGGAACAGATGAGTGTTGAAGATATGGTCAAGAGCGTTGTTATATCTTCGGCGAACGATGCGGCATGCGCCCTCGCGGAATACGTATCGGGTAGTGAGGAAGCGTTCGTCAAGGCGATGAACAAACGTGCGGCAGAGCTCGGCATGAAGAACACGAGCTTTGAAAACACTAACGGACTTGACGACACCGCCGAGCGCCACCTGACAAGCGCAAGAGATATAGCTATCATGTCGAGAGAGCTTATAAAGCATAAGAAGATACTTGAATATAGCTCTATATGGATGGATACTGTCCGCAACGGACTTTTCGGTCTTACCAATACCAATAGACTGGTGCGCTTTTATCGCGGCTGTACGGGGCTGAAAACGGGCTCTACGTCCAAGGCAGGCTTTTGCATAAGCGCAACTGCCGAGCGCGACGGAATGTCACTTATATGCGTAATTATGGGCTCCCCGTCAAGAGATACGAGAAACTCGGCGGCTACCGCGCTGCTTGATTGGGGCTTTGCGAACTACGGTGTATATACTCATACTCCCGAGGAGCTTTCTCCCATAAAGGTTACGGGAGGCATCAAGGACGAGGTCCGTATAGAGTGCGAGCCCTTTTCTCACGTTACAGAAAAGGGAACTGCATCAAAAATAAAATATAAGATAGAGCTTCCCGAGAGTGTTGCCGCACCGGTCAAGGACGGAGATGTAGTGGGGCGAGTAGTCTATACCTGTGACGGTAGTGAGATAGGCAGCTCGGACATAATCGCCTGCGAGGAGATATCTAAAATAAGCTTTTTTGAGCTTTGGTACCGTATGCTTGCAAAATTTCTTTTGAGGTGAGCAAAAAACTATTGCAAAATAAGTATATTTGTGTTATAATACTTACATCGTAAAATGATGAAAAGGGTGTCTGTTTCGACGCCCTTCGTATTATACGCATGGTGTATAGGAATCAGGAGGAAAAGAAATGTCCGTAAAACTCAGTGACAAGTATTTGTCTCAATTTATCTCAGGGCATGAGTATACAAATATTCAGCCCGCCGTAAGTGCCGCTCACCGTCAGATAGTGGAGAGAAACGGAGCGGGTAACGATTTTCTCGGTTGGATAGACCTTCCCGAAAATTACGATAAGGAAGAATTTGAAAGAATAAAGGTCGCAGCAAAAAAGATACAGAAGAGCTGTGACGTATTTGTTGTAATAGGCATAGGAGGCTCGTACCTCGGTGCTCGCGCTGCGATAGAGTTCTTGAAATCTCCAAACTACAACAATCTTAAAAAGGATACCCCCGATATATATTTCGCAGGCTGTGATATCAGTGCGGTGTCTATCGCGGAGATACTTGAGGTCTGCGAAGGACGTGACGTTTGCATAAACGTTATCTCCAAGTCGGGTACGACCACAGAGCCCGCAGTAGCCTTCAGAGTGTTCCGTGAGCTCCTTGAAAAGAAGTACGGAGCTGACGGTGCCAAGGAAAGAATATTCGTAACTACCGACAAGGCAAAGGGAACTCTCAAGAGCTTTTCCGACAAGGCTGGATACGAGACCTTCGTGGTGCCCGACGACGTCGGCGGAAGATTTTCCGTGCTCACAGCGGTAGGACTTCTTCCCATCGCGGTAGCGGGAGTTGATATAGACTCGCTTATGAAGGGCGCGAACGACGCAAGACTTGCTTATCGCGATGAGGATATCAACAAAAACGATGCTTACAAATACGCGGCTATAAGAAATATCCTTTACCGTAAGGGCAAGACTACGGAGATACTCGTAGGATACGAGTCCTACTCGAAAATGCTCAACGAGTGGTGGAAGCAGCTCTACGGAGAGAGCGAGGGCAAGGACAACAGAGGAATTTTCCCCGCGTCCGTTATTTTCTCAACAGACCTGCACTCCTTGGGTCAGTTTATCCAAGAGGGAAACAGAAATCTCTTTGAAACGGTCATATCGGTAGAGGATAGCAGAGTCCAATTTAATATACCTCACGATGAGAACAATATCGACGGACTTAATTTCCTGTCTGGAGTTGATCTCAATCAGGTAAAAAAGACGGCTATGCTTGGAACTCTTCTTGCTCACGTTGACGGCGGAGTGCCCAACGTCCTCATTGAAATGAAGGACAGAAGCCCATATTCTCTTGGATATATCTTATATTTCTTTGAGCTGGCTTGCGCGCTTTCAGGCTATATGCTCGGAGTAAATCCATTTAACCAGCCCGGAGTTGAGGCATACAAGAAAAATATGTTCGCTCTCCTTGGAAAGCCGGGCTATGAGGCTATGAAGGCAGAACTTGAAGAAAAGTTGAAATAATTTTATACAAATTTTGATATGGTACTTGCAAAATTATGTAAACTATGCTATAATGTTATAAAGATAAGCAAGTATCCAAAAGGAACTACAAAATAAACAAAGCCGTGTTGTGCGGCGAGGAGGACATTATGCTCAAATTGATTATCGGCGTTAAGGGAACAGGTAAGACCAAAACACTCATCTCTATGGTGAATGAGGCCGCAGAAAAGACCGAGGGAACAGTCGTATGCATTGAAAAGGGAGTTGGCTTGAGATTTGACGTTAAGTATAGCGTTCGTCTTATCAACACTAACGAATACCTTATATTTGATGCAGAGGCTCTTTATGGCTTTGTTGCGGGAATGCTTGCCAGCAACCATGACGTTACCGATCTGTTCATAGATTCCGCGCTCAAGATTGCAAACAATGATATTGCAGGCTTTGAGAAGTTCATCAAGGATGTTGACGAGCTTGCAAACAAGCTTAACGTGAATGTCGTTATGACATCTTCTATCCCCGCCGAAGAAGCGAGTGATATCGTAAAGAAATACATCTGATATTGAATAGACATTAGTGTTTTAAGCATACATTATGTCAAGCCGCGGGGTGCAAGCGTGTGTTTGCACCCCGCAGATATTTAAAAGGAGAATGACGGTGAATATTAAAATATTAAAGCTGCTTGCGGAAAACGCACGCTACTCAATAGAGGAGATAGCTGTTATGACAGGACTTTCCGACAAGGAGGTCACGGACAACATACGCGAACTTGAGATTGCGGGACTTATCAGGGGCTATAAGACTGTCATAGACTGGGAAAAGCTTGACGAGGCGTCAGTTTCTGCTCTTATTGAGCTCAAGGTCATTCCTCAGGACAGATACGGATTTGAAAAGATAGCCGAAACGGTCATGAAATACGACGAGGTGGAGACTGTTTATCTTATGTCGGGTTCTTACGACCTTTGCGTAATAGTAAAGGGAAAGACCTTCCAGGAGGTCGCTATGTTCGTTGCGAAGAAGCTAGCTATTATGAACGGAGTTACGTCTACCGCGACACATTTCGTTCTCCGCCGTTATAAGGAGCTTGACGTTGAGCTTGTTGACGGAGAGATAGACGATAGAGGCGCATATTCTCTGTGATGAATTACGATAAGATATTGAATCCAACGGTAACGAATGACATCAAACCGTCGGGTATAAGGAAATTTTTTGATATCGCCGCAAGTATGGAGGGAGTTATATCTCTTGGTGTTGGAGAGCCCGATTTTCCTACTCCTTGGGTTATAAGACGTGCGGGTATCAGGTCGCTTGAGGAGAGCAGAACCAGATACACCTCAAATGCGGGACTCATTGAATTGCGGCGAGAGATATGCGGATATCTTGAGCGCAAGTACGCTCTGCAATATTCTCCCGACAAAGAGACTCTTGTCACCGTGGGCGGCAGTGAGGGAATAGACGTGGCTATCCGCGCCATCGTCGCGCCCGGAGATGAGGTGATTATACCTCAGCCAAGCTTTGTCTGCTACGAGCCTATGGTGAGACTTGCGGGGGGAGTTCCCGTATTGATTGAGTTGAGTTCTGAAAACGATTTTAGACTCACTCCCGAGCAGCTCCGCGCCGCCATTACCGACAAGACCAAGCTTGTGGTGTTCCCATTCCCGTGTAATCCTACGGGTGCTATTATGGAAAGGGAAGACCTTGAAACAATTGCGGGCGTGTTGAGAGATACGGATATCTGTGTCCTGTCCGATGAAATATACGCTGAGCTTACGTATGGCGGCGGGAGACACGTTTCTATAGCATCTATCGACGGCATGAGAGAACGCACGGTAGTGATAAACGGATTTTCCAAAACCTACTCAATGACGGGGTGGAGAATGGGATACGCGTGCGGCCCCACGCCTATTATTGAACAGATGACCAAGATACACCAGTTTGCCATAATGAGCTCGCCTACTATATCGCAGTATGCGGCGATAGAGGCAATCAGAAATGGCGACAGTGACGTCTGCGCAATGGTAGCGGAATACGATATGAGGCGCAGATTCATGGTCAACGGATTTAACAAAATCGGAATGACATGCTTTGAGCCAAAGGGCGCATTCTACACCTTCCCGTCGATAAAAATATCGGGAATGACCAGCGATGAGTTTTGTGAAAATCTGCTGTGCTCAAAGAAGGTAGCTTTAGTTCCCGGCAACGCATTTGGAAATGGTGGCGAGGGATTTGTAAGAGCATCCTATTGCTATTCCACGGATCATATCAGAGAAGCACTTGCGAGAATAGAAGAATTTTTAAACGAGATAAGATAATCTTCAAAAACGGTAAAAGGCAACTGCTATAAGCAGTAAGGGATTTTTATGAAACTGACGGATAAGGACAGATATACGAGTTCAAAACCATATACTTACAGTGCGCT
>CAJGCF010000077.1 GCA_904501865.1 uncultured Clostridia bacterium | reverse complement strand
TCTTGAAAACAGGTCGTAATCCTGCTTGCGTCTCATCTGTCCGTATCCGCCGCAACGGAGCACCTCGCTCTTGCGGAACATTACCGTCGGATGATTGAACGGACTCCTGCGCCGTATGACCTTACGTATAGCCTCATAATCCGACGGAACCACCCTTGACGACACAACGTGTTTGGGATCGTCGTAAAATTCGTCTATATTTGTGCCTGCCAAGCTAAGCTGTTTGTTTTCCTCGAACAGCTTCAAGAGCTTTTCACATCTTTGAGACAAGGAGATATCGTCCGCGTCCATTCGGGCAACAAGGTCATTTCTGCACACCTTAAGCCCCTCGTCAAGAGCTCTGCCAAGTCCGATATTCTGCTCCAAAGGAACAACCGTGAACAATTCGGGCTGTGCCGTGGCATATTCCTTTATAACGCTCTCAAGCTCCTCTCCCAAGGGACCGTCCTGAACTATTACAAATTGCTCACATAATACTGTTTGACCAAGCATGCTTTCTATGCTTTCTCTAAGATGCTCCGGCGTATCTTTTTTGTACACCGACATAAGCACACTGTAATTTTCCAAAATAACTCCCCTATCCTTCCGTTCGTTCTATACTTTCCTTCAAGCCGCAAACGCGGTAATTTACCGCATAGTCGCTCATGCTCATATCATAGCTGAGATTTCCAAACGCCTTATTCGCAAGACCGACAAAGCAGCCAAGAATCTTAAGTGCCCACCGAAATCCCTTGATAAGTCTTACTTTTTTGCCGTGAACCTCGGCTATCATTCTAACCATCTCCGATGTGTTGCTGTATTCGGCATTCTGCGGCCAGAATATTCCGCTCTCGACATTCTCTATCATCAATCGTACAAATTCGCAGAGGTTTTCAACGTAAAGCATAGACCTCTGATTTTTAACATATGGGAATATGGGCATTTTAAGAGCCATTCTCGCAAGTATCGGGTAGTTACCCTTGCTTCCTTTGCCGTATATCATAGGCGGTCGAAGCACGACCACCTTGAAGCTTTCGTCATTCAGGGGCAAAATGCCGTTTTCCGCTTGCACCTTGCTATCTCCATAGCAATTTGCGGGAGATGTATGTGTATCCTTGGTTATTATCTTGTTTTTTCCAATGGGAGCGCTCCCGCCATAAACGATTGCCGAGCTCATAAAGATAAACTGCCCCACACCGTCAGCCTTGGCTTTTTTCGCCGTCTCAACAGTCAGATCGGTGTTGACGGCGTAATAAATCTTTTCTCTTTCGGGGCTTATCTTGCCGTTATCGGAATGCGCGATTCCCGCTACGTGAAATACCGCATCATAGCCAGAAAAATTCTTTTCCCGCCAACTGCCGTCGATCATATCAACGGTATGAATCACATATTCTTTTCCGAAATTCGCCTTTATATAGTTTTCAAAAGACGTTCCGATATAGCTGTTAGCTCCCGTTATCAAAAGCCTTTTCATCTCTCTACCTTTTCCTCTGCCTTTTCTTCCTGCTTCTTCATCTCACCCGTGCCGCCTTCTACCACGCCGTCCGAGCGGAGAACACTGAATATAGTTCCGAAGAAGCATTTGAAATCCATAGCAAAGCCCTTGAATCTGCCCGCATTGAGCTTTTCGGTGTAATCTCCGTCAAGCTTTGCCTTTACGGGTATCTCAAGCTCGTCTCTACCGTTTATCTGTGCCCAGCCCGTGAGTCCGGGCTTTATGTCGTTTGCTCCGTATTTATCTCTCTCCGCAATAAGATCATCCTGATTCCAAAGCGCAGGACGAGGGCCTATGATTGACATCTTGCCGAAAAGTATGTCGTACACCTGGGGGAGCTCGTCAAGGCTCGTTTTGCGCAAAAATCTTCCCACGCGTGTAATGTACTGCTCGGGATTCGTGAGCAGGTGCGTGGGAACGTCGGGAGTCTTTACTTTCATGCTTCTGAATTTATGTAGCCAGAACAGCTTTTTGTTTTTTCCAACCCTCTTTTGCCTAAAAAACACGGGACCGGGATCGTCTATAAATATAGCGATAGATATTATAAGAAAAATTGGCAATAAAACTATCGCGCCCAAAAACGATAAAACAACGTCAAAAAATCTCTTAAAAAAACGCTTGTACATAAACGGAGAAACCCTCTCTGTCCTTAATATTGATTTAATTGTTATTAATTTGGTTTAAATTGAGGTATGTGGCTCAAGGGAATGATCGTCCCGCGATCACCTTTGTTTTCTCGGGAACGGTCACATTACCCATAACGACGGCGTTACAATCCACGTGAACTCCGTCAAGACATATCGCACCGTGATTGACGACCGCTCCTGCCGCTATTATGCAGCCTCGCCTGAGCTCACTCTCGGTGTGGACCACCGCCATAGGTCCTATGATAGAGCCCTTGTCTATCTTAGCAGACGGAGACACGTATGCAAACGGAGATATCAGCACGGGAATATTGAATTTACCCAACGCTTCCGCTGTTTCGAGCATAGAAAGTCGCACCACGGGATTACCTATCGCAACTATAACGTTACTATATTCCTCTGCCAGCGATTCAAGATCTTGAGGTTTGCCTACGACGCACGTTCCGCCAAACGAACCTACGGCGTTATCATCGACAAACGCTATCTTGTCAAAGTGCTTCGTACTTTCGGCAATCTCTTTTGCCACTCTTCCATAAGCTCCAGCACCTACGATAAGCAGGCCGTTATTCATACTCTCTCCTTCTTGTCTCTGGGAGTAACGCGTTTCGATCCTTTTTGCCCCATTAGACACAACAAATTGATAAAATGGTATATATATTTAATTATATCATACAAATTAGTAAAAATCAATAGGCTCTTGTTAAGTTATCACAGTTTTTTTTGATAAATATATACAAACATCGACAAGATGAAGCGTTTTAAGTTAAAGATCTTATAAAAGTTGATAATTGTGTGAATACTAACATTGACACGTTCGGGATAATGTTGAGTAGTATTTTTTGAAATTTTTTCAAAAACCACTTGACAAAGCAAAATGTATCTGCTATAATGTATTGGTCGTCGAGACCAAAAAACATTTTGGGGCATCGCCAAGCGGTAAGGCAACGGACTCTGACTCCGTCATTACCGGGGTTCGAATCCCTGTGCCCCAGCCAAAAATCAAAAAGACCACCTTGCGTGGTCTTTTTTGATTTTTAGTTTGCGGTATTGGTCAATTTGAACCCCG
Source organism: uncultured Clostridia bacterium (assembly GCA_904501865.1). Classification (GTDB taxonomy): domain Bacteria; phylum Bacillota; class Clostridia; order Oscillospirales; family CAG-272; genus SVTX01. The sequence continues at coordinate 2,644 of CAJGCF010000077.1, read as the reverse complement.
ACGCCTGAATCGCCCGAGATTCAGGTAAAGGTTCTGAATCCCTGTGCCCCAGCCAAAAATCAAAGAGACCACCTTACGTGATCTTTTTTGATTTTTAGTTTGCGGCATTGGTCAATTTGAACTCCGACGCCTGAATCGCCCGAGATTCAGGTAAAGGTTCGAATCCCTGTGCTCACGGACTGTCGAGACCGCCATTTCTTGCAATTTTCCTTTACTTTTCTTCCAACGCGTGCTATAATAAACATAGAAAGGCGGTGGGATAATGAAAACCTATTTGTACGAAACTCATTTACACACCTATCCCGTCAGCAAGTGCGCCAAGGTGGGCGTCAGGGAAAATCTTGAATTTTACAAAAGCGCGGGCTATGACGGTGTTTTTATCACCAATCATTTTCTCGACGGGAACATAAATGGTGACAGATCCCTTCCCTATGAGGACAGAATAGAATTTTATTTTTCCGATTACGAGGCGGGAGTCCGTATTGGAAAAGAAATAGGTCTATCGGTATTTTTGGGAATTGAAAGCTCTTACAAGGGAACGGATTTTCTCATTTACGGTCTTGACAAGGCTTGGTTTCTCGAACACCCCGAAATCGAGAGCCTGACCAAAAGGCAAATGCTTGCCCTGATGGCAGAGCAAGGTGCGCTGATAATACAGGCTCACCCATTCCGCGAGGCCGCATATATAGACCACATTCGCCTTTTCCCGCGCTCCGTACACGGAGTAGAGGTATACAACGCAAACCGCACTCCACTTGAAAATTCAATGGCTGAAATATACGCGCAAAGCTACGGTCTTATTGAGTTTTCGGGCACGGATAATCACTTGGGCGAACAGCAATCCACGTTTGGCGGTATGATATCCCAAACCCCTATTCTCGACGAGACAGATTTTGTCAAGCGAGTCAAGAATCAGGAAATGACGCTCTTTCGCGGCAAACGGCACGACTGATAATTTAAAAACATCAAAACACAAAAAAGAGTAAGCTTATGAAAATAGGAATATCCAACAGCGCTGCCCGAGCAAAATGGGGCGAGGAAAGATACAAAAGACTCAAGGCTCTTGGCTTTGACTGCTACGATTTCGGCATGATGAACACAGACGGACCTTGGTACACTCTCGACGACGAGAGCTTTGTTGAAGCTCTTTTAAATGAGAAAAGGCTTGCCGACGAGGCAGGAATAAGTATATGGCAGGTGCACGGTCCCTGGAGATACCCTCCCGCAGACGCGACCGAGGAAGACAGGGCCGAAAGAATTGAAAAGATGCAAAGATCCATACGTGCAGCTGCCATACTCGGCGCGAAATATTGGGTGGTACACCCAATTATGCCTTGTGGCACAAGCGACATCGTGACCGGTGGCGCAGAGCAAACATGGCAGCTCAATCTCAAGTTTATGCGCGAGCTTTTGAAAACGGCAAAAGCAGAAAACGTTATAATCTGCCTTGAAAACATGCCCTTCGTCAATTTCTCGCTATCCACTCCGTCGGATATACTTTCTCTCATCAAGGAGATAAACGACCCTCATTTTGCTATGTGTCTTGACACGGGACACTCCAACATATATGCCGATTGGCCTCCCGCCCGTGCGATGAGAGAGTGTGGAGAATACGTCAAGGCGCTTCACGTTCACGACAACAGAGGCCATAACGACGAGCACCTGCTCCCCTTCTTCGGCACGACGGATTGGAAGGACTTTTCCGCCGCGCTTGCCGAAGTAGGCTTTGACGGCGTCGTATCTCTCGAATGTGCTCCGAGCGCGAGCCTCCCCACCGAGATATTCGATGATATGTGCGCCTCCTACGCAAAGGTAGCAAGATTTATCGCGGAGCATAATAAGTCTCACACATAAGGGCTGTGACAATAAAAAATCTCTGATTGCTTTTCTTTAGAGTAAAGCTCATAAAATCCACCCCGTTATCGCCGCGATATTCTTACACTTTTTGTGCCGAGAAAGCAATAACAAAATTGCTATTAATCCGCAGGCGCTCCGCGATGTGTGGATCTTTTTTAAAAGCTCTTGATTTTGAGATAATATTATGGTATAATGCAAAGAGTGCGGATTGGCATAGATGTATGGTGATACATAAATGCACAGAGTTAAAGAGAAAGGAGAGCTTATGGGGTATTTCAAAACATTAAGAGAAAAATACTCTTTCATAAATTGGCTTGTACAAGCCCAAAAGACCGTATGGTATCCCGTCTTGTTTGCCATTCTCTGTATAACGTCAGGAACTCACGGTCACGCCGTATATATTCCTATATTGTGTGTGCTTTGTGCCTTTGTGGTCTTTTCGGCACTCTTTACCGACGACAAAAAGGTATTCCTTACACCAATGCTTATGATATACTATGCTCTTGGCAGAGACACAGTCCTCTCAGACTTCAGAGACTCGGGTGATCAACCTTTATCCGCGTTTGCTCCCGGAGCATTCAACGTTATAATCGTATGTGGAATAATCGCTGTTGGTTTTTTCCTGACACGCATAATTTTTGACGGAACCTTTGTAAAAGCGTTCAAGAAAAAAAGAGCTTTCACGTGGGGAATCCTTGCGCTTGACGTAGCCTTTTTGACAAACGGACTGTTCAGCGAGGGCTACGCACCAGTCAATCTTCTTTACGGATTTATGATGGCAGCAGTC
>CAJGCF010000076.1 GCA_904501865.1 uncultured Clostridia bacterium | reverse complement strand
CAAGGATTTTGACGATCCTCTTTTTGTCGTACTCTTTTTGCCTCATTTTGAGGCTTTTCCTTTTGTTTTTTCTCGATTTTGCAAATTCACATAACAAAAGGCTGAGTCAATCGCCTTCTAAAAAGCTTTTGACTCAGCCCCAATATTTTTATTTCATCTCCGCAAGCACTCGGGCTCTGGCGGTATATGACGTAACACCAAGCACTGTTTCGCCGTCTATCTGCAGAGCCGTAGGTCTGTCAAACTCAACGGTTATCTCACTTCCCTCGCATACGTCTATGTACTTTGTATGCTTGAGATGCTCTCCCTTGAACAAGGACGGGAACGCCATAAGTGTCCGAAGCTTTCCCGAGCCGTGCCATATCATAATGGAGAGCTTGCCCCTCTGGGTTCTGTCCTGCGCTGGCGTGGGCATCATACCGCCGCCGTAAAAGCGACCGTGCATCGTAGGCGCTATCCATACCTTCCTGTAATGATTTTCAACGCCGTCTATGACCACTCTCGCGTTTGCGGGCTTGTAGTGGAACAAAAGTCCCTTTATAGCTATCGCGGTGTAATCCACCTTCTTGCCGGGTATCTTTTTGAGCTCATCACCCACCTGACAGCAGTAGCCATCTATGCCATAGCCCACGCCGTTGAGAAAACGGTAGCTCTTACCATTAACAGTCACGACGGGCAGGTCACAGATATGCTCCTTTATTGAATAAGGTGCCTCTCGGTTCTCTTTTCCTATGTCTCTTGCGAAATCGTTGCCGTTACCGCTCGCGAAATAGAGCACGTCGTTGTCAAACTCCATACCGTCTATCTCGTTTATAAATCTGTTGAGAGTTCCGTCTCCACCGCATATCACGAGATAGTCGTCGGCATCAAGCGAGGATATCACGTCGCGATATCCGTCATTGACGTCACAAAACACCTCTTGGTCTGAAACAGTCTTGCAAAGTTCCGCCTTGACCTCATCAAAGCTGGCGCCGTTGCCCGCTAAAGAATTGAAAAACACGTATGCCTTTGCCATAAAGAGCCTCCGTCCATAACAAATTTGTCTTACAAAGGATATTTTACCACCTCATTTTAAATTGAATATTAACTCCGACAATATTTTTTAAAGGGGCTGGCTCATTTAGATGCAGAAGGCGTGGTTTGGTTCTCGTAGGCGTACATGGGTACGCCAGAGAGCCAAAACGCGGCTAAAAAGCCACATATAATGGGGAAATCCGCCAAAAAATAGGCGGATTTCGACATTTGAAAGACAAAAACTATATTTTTAAGTTGTTTTTTTGTCCTTGCCTGAAAAAGTGGCTTTTGTTCTGCGCTAAATGAAGCAGCCCCTTATTTCGAGATAAACATCTGCGTCCAATATCTGCCGTCCGCCACGTATCCCACACCTATGTGGGTAAAAGAGGGCGAGAGTATATTGGCGCGGTGTCCCGAGGAATTCATCCACGCGTTGACCACCGCCGCGGGAGTTGCCTGCCCTTTTGCGATATTCTCGCCCGCGCTCCTGTACGTGATACCAAAGCTCCTCATCATATTGAAGGGCGAACCATACGTGGGGCTTGTGTGTGAGAAATATCTGTTATCTCTCATATCCTGAGATTTTATGCGCGCTACACGGCTAAGCTCCCAATCGTATGTAAGCTCACGCAGACCGTTCTTAACTCTTTCCTCGTTGACAAGCCTTACGACCTCCTTTTCATACGCCAAGACCGAGCTGTCGGTCAAGGGTATATTGAGCACCTGCCCGGGATATATAAGGTCGGGATTTGATATCTGCGGATTTGCCCGTTTCATCTCACTGAGTCCCACCTCATACTTGACGGCTATCTTCCACATACTGTCTCCCTTGACTACCGTGTGCGTGGTTGCCGCCGCCACCGAGAGCGCAAATGTCGCCATAAGCGTGACGACCGCAATTATAAACAATAACTTTTTCAAAATAAATTACCTCCGTTTTCTATTTTTGCATAACGCAAGCGTCTCTGCCTTATCCTATCCCCCTTCTATGCTTTTCTAATAATGACAAAAGCATCATTATCATATATAGTATAACATATTTGGATAAGAACTTCAAGGCACAATATAAGGCAGAGGCGGAAGATAACGGAGCAATACGCATATTTTTATCAAATGTAGTAAGCAACGGCGGCTATTCTTCGCGCCGATTCGAGCAGTGAGACGAGCTCTGCGCTCTCGCGCGGTGAGTGTATCGCGTCGCCCGTAACACCGATAGAATCCACACAAGGAATACCGAATGACGTCACCTCGGCGGCGTCAGAGCCGCCCGAGCGCCTTGCAGCGCGGAGAATCGGCAGTCCGCAAGCGGAAAATATTTGGTTCATTCTGTCAAGCAACTCTGCGTTTTTCTGCGTGTATTGCATAGGCAGCCTGCTTGAAACCTGCTCGACCTTACAGGTACAGCCCTCCACGTGCGTGGTTTTAGCCACTCTCTCTACGTAATCAAGAATGTAATCAAGCTGCTCGTGCGTAGCAAAGCGGAAGTTCGCCTTAAAGCAACAGAGCGCGGGAACGGTATTAGGCACACTGCCTCCACTTATAACGCCGCAGTTGCAGGTGATACCAAGAGGCTCCTTGAACTTTTCAAGCTCTATTATTTTGTGCGCCGCCTCGGCTATGGCATTAGCTCCCTCCTCTGCGCATCTTGAGGAATGAGCCTCGCGTCCGCAAACGGTAAACTCAAACGTGGCAATACCCTTGCGGATAAGACAAGCCTCGCCGCGCGTGTGCCCCTCCAGATTGAGAAACGCCACGGAGTCTCGCGAGCTCTCGCAAATATGATTTATAGTAGCCTTACCGCTCTGCTCACTGCCTACCTCCTCATCACTCTGAAGTATCAGGCGCACGGGGCGGGAATCAAAGCCGCATCTTTCAAGAGCGTCCATAGCCATAAATCCCGCCACTACTCCGCCCTTGCAGTCGCAGGTGCCGGGGCCGTATATGCGCTCTCCGTCAACGCGCGCTGCGGGACTGCCAAAGCTTGCGAGAGGGTGAACCGTGTCTATATGCCCCGAAAGAGTTACGGGGGGAGCAGACACGTCGGGATTGAGAGTGATTGAGACCACGTCACCCGACACCTCCTGCTCAAATATCTCTACCTTCCACCCTTTTTGGAGCGCCATATCGGCAAAATACTGACCGACCGCGTCAACGCCCGCCTTGTATGAGGTTGGACTCTCTATATTGCATACGTCCTCCCAGACGGAAATATAGTCCTTGTAAAGCGTGTCTATTACGTCAAAAAGCCTTGAGTTTTCCATTTCAGCCTTCCCGCGCGTGCGGGAGATTCCTTTCTGTGATATCAGTTCTTCGCAGGTCTTGCCAAATACAGATGAACAATGTCTATATCCTCGTCCATATCAAGCCCGTGCGAGCCGCAACCGCCGTCGATGTCGTGACAGCCGTGATCCATAGCAAATCCTATGAGCGTGTCGTGAGCGCCCCACGCATCGTCTATCAATGTGCGGAAGTCGCAAAAAGCCTTCACGTTGGCCCGCAGTGCCTCGATAGCCTGCTTGCTCTCAGTTCCCGTCTTGTGCATAGTCGAGTCATAATTGCCGTTATATACGGCTATAAAATCGTGCTCGTCAGCCGCTATCAGCTCCGCCGCCTTTGCGTTGACCTCGTCTATCGTGTCGTAGAAGAAATAGTCCATATCCCTATCAAGATATATCTTTGACATACTGTCTCCCGACGTTGAAATAATAGCAGGTCTCTTGCCTGCGCGTATCATAGCGTCGAAAAGCGTGTCTATAGCTATAACGGGCTTTGTATAAGAGCGTATGCCGTGCACGGAGGGTTGCGCACCCGTGTACATAGTGCCGAAGCATACGGGAGTCACCGACGGCATCACTGTCGCGAGCGGAAGCTCAAGCATATCCTCGCTCACAAGACAAGAAAAGAGCTCCGCGTGCTTGTGATATATCCACTCGGCAATAGCGTCGGGATTGTACATAAATACACGCGCAGCGCGCCTGCCAAAGAGTGCCGAATCAATATAATGGCAAAGCGCCTCTGACGGCGACGCGGCATTTTCTGGAGCCTCTATCCCCATAGCGTACGCCAAAGCAGCGCAAACAGTATCCAAGGACACACGAGAATACATATTTTCTCTCCTTTCAGGGTAAACTGCAGTTTTAAATTATACGAAAAACATATTTTTGTCTAGGAAATGACCTTGTATGTCATTACGAGAGCGGCGCTGATAAGCGCACCGCCGATAATATCGGTGACCCAATGTACACCTGACACAAGTCTGCCTATGACCATAAAAGCAATGAACAAAGAGAATGCAACTGCCGCACAACACCTGAACGCTCTGTTTTTTATACGGGTGTTCAACTGCATAATTGCCGTGGGCATCACGCACATTACGAGCATAGTAGTCGATGACGGGTATGATGCCTCCAAATATCCGTTGATAAGCACAGGTCTGTAATTGATAACAATAAATTCAAAAAGAGCATATACCGCCATAACGGCGATATAAAATCCGCCAAGCGCGAGTATGCTTCTATCCACTTTAAAGAAGCTTTTTCTTTTTATCCACTGTATAAGTCCGAGAACTGCAAATCCAAATGCAACGCCGATAGGCACGAGCCCAAGCCAATCGGTAACGGTGTATAAGAGCATATTCACACCCGTTAAGCTGTGGACGTATTCGTTCAGCGTCGCAAAACCAACTACCGACCCTTGCGGACCTATCGGTCGAGTGTGAATAAAACGCACTAAAAACGTCCATAGCACAAACCCAATGAGCAATACGACCGCAACGCACACTCTTACCTGATTTCTTTTTTTCATTGTCTTTTATACCTCTCTTTTGTGTATTGGCTCTCGCCAGAATACATTTTATCAAAAGGCAAAAAAGAGTTCAAGAAACAAGGCGTCACACCCTTGATACGTTTAGTATCATTGACGGTTTATAAGCACCAATGACTTGATTGCCAATAATACGAAGGAAAACACCGCGGCATACGGCTGTGAGCTTATCATAAAAAGTAATACCGAGCCGACACCGACTGCCAACGAAATTGTAGTTTTGCTTTTCACCCAAGCCATCGCTTGACAATTTTGCAGTCCAAGCGTCACAACTCCCACAATGACCATCAAGATTACAACGATGAGATACGCAGTTTTTAAATACGGCTGAACACCAGTTAGTGCTAAAAGTGAGACTTCACTGATGACATCTGCTATTTTTGTAGCAAAAAATGGCAAAAAAAGCAACATTGCCATACTCGAATCCAAAAATCCATAAATCAGATCACGAAGATGATTCTCTATCCGTTTTTGATTTTCTTCAGCTATAGTCAAAGCCTCGTCGGTAGAAAGAAGCTCGTCAACCGTCACGGAAAAGAATTTTGCAATAGCCTTTAATGAGTCTATATTGGGATATCCTCTGCCCGACTCCCACTTTGAGATAGCGGTTCGGGACACATAAAGAACCGCCGCAAGTTCTTCCTGCGTAAGCCCCTTTTGCTTTCTTAATTTCTGAAGCTTCTCATTAAATTGCATATAAGCCCCCCTGATCCAATTCAAATAATTATGCCATATTCATTATATAATACATTGAGCCATATGTCAATTACTATAGCCGAAAAGAATTGAACTCACACGGTTTTTTGTGGCAAATATCCGCATCTGCCGCAGATAAAATTCTCACATGCCAGACAAATTCACCTGCAATGTGAACATTTTAAGGTCGACGAATCCAATCACAAGCGACCGGAGCGAGTTGTGAGTCGTGTAGAAATGAACTATAAATCAAAGGACCGTGTCAATGACACGGTCCTTTGATTTATAGTGCACCGTAAGGCGAGGTTTGCTTGCAAACTCGGTCAGTAAATCGCTTGCGATTTACGTAAGACTCTGAACCCGGGTCGCGTCAGCGACAGGTTTGCGAAGCAAACAGTCTCGGGGAGACGTCCCTGAAGACGCACCACAAAATATACAAAAAAACCATTCAAATCTTGGTGGTCACCGTAAGGCGAAGTTTTGCGTGAGCAAAACTCGTGGAGTGAGCCGCTTGCGGCGAACGTAGGACTCAGAACCCGGGTCGCGAGAGCGACAGGTTTGCGAAGCCTTTTGCGAAGCAAACAGTCTCTGGAGCGACGTCCCTGAAGGTGCACTTACTTCGAAAGCTTTGCTTTCTCGTTGCGAGT
>CAJGCF010000075.1 GCA_904501865.1 uncultured Clostridia bacterium | reverse complement strand
GTGATAAGCTCTATCTCGGCAGAATTTGACGCGTCGCCAAGTATATCTATGTCGCACTGAACGAACTGTCTAAATCTTCCCTTCTGAGGTCTGTCCGCGCGCCATACAGGGCCTATCTGCATTGCCTTGAATGGCAAGGAGAGATTTGCCGCGTTATTTGAATAATATCTCGAAAGCGGAACGGTGAGGTCGTAACGGAGACCCGAATCAACGAGCTCGTCGACGTTAAGTCCCTCTGCCGCATCCGAGAGCTTCTCACCTCTTTTGAGTATCTTGAATATGAGCTTTTCATTGTCTCCACCCTGCTTGCTGGTGAGGTTTTCTATGTGCTCGACGCAGGGTGTCTCTATCTGTGAAAATCCAAACGAGGCATAGGTTTTCTTCATTTTGGAGAGAAGATACTCGCGTATCTCTGCCTCGCGCGGAAGTATGTCTCTCATTCCTTTTGTCGTCTCTTTAATAAACATTTTATATTCTCCTGTTTTGGTTATCTGTAGTAAACGTAATGAACAATGACAGTGCGCACCTTACCGTCGTGCTCAAGGTCCGGCGCGGTTATGACCACTCCGTCCTTTGAAAGAAGCTCCCACGCCTGCATCTCGGCTATTTTACAACGCATAAGCACGTCCGCAGAGGCGAAAACCAACAGCTCATCGTCCTTGATATTGAGCCCGCCCGAGCGTCCTATGACCTCGTGAGTGCCGTTTATCTCCTCGGTCACGTACTTTACGTGATGACCGCATATCTGACGCGCCATATCCCATTTGTAGCGCTTACTGTCGGGATTTTTGCTCTTGGTCGCCCTCTCTATTATTTTCTTAAAAATTCCCATAGCGTCCTCCGCTGATGCTTTATTTTTGCTCTCCGGTAAGAAAAGCGTATATACTCTCGTACTCCGACATAAGTGTGCGGGCGCGCTCGCCATTCTTATCAAAGCCCTTTTTCCTGATTCCGCGGAGCATTATATTCTTTGGCGTCTCCTCGGGGTCAATAAGCTCGAGTGCCGCCGTATCGTAACCGTTTGCCTCAAGCAGCTTGAGACGCAGAGCGTCCGTCGCCGCATCGCAGAGCTTTTGACGGAGCATAGAGTAATCCGCTATAAAATCAAGGCTTCTGCAATCAAGACGTCTGTTCAAGTCGTGGTGACAGCAGGGTGTGGACAGAATAACGTCCGCCTGCCACTCTACCGCCTTTTCAAGCACGATGTCCGTCGCCACGTCACACGCGTGCAGGGATATGACCATATCCACGTGAGCGTCGGTATCGTAAAGGCTTACGTCACCGCAAATAAACTCAAGACCGTCAAAGCCCAGAGTGTCGGCAACGCTCTGACAGTACTCTATAACGTCACGCTTGAGGTCCACGCCCGTCATTTTGACTCGGCGTCCGCGTATCACAGAAAAATAATGATATACCGCAAAGGAAAGATAGCTCTTTCCGCAACAGAGGTCACATATACGCACGTCTGTGTCGGGCAAATGTCGCTCGACGTCTCTTACAAGCTCCAAAAATCTGTTTATCTGGCGGAATTTAGCCTGCTTTTTATCATAAACGCGACCGTTTGCGTCGCTCACCTGCAAAAGCTTCAAAAAGGGCTCGTCACCCTTGAGTATGTAATTTTTGCTCTTGTTGTTGGCGGCGGGGTCTATTCTGGCAAAGGTCTTGACCGAAAGCCCCTCACTCTCGTCTCCAAACAGGGCTTTCTCAAGCTTTTTACCGCCCAAAAGCACCGTGTTTGAGGATTTTGACGCCTTATATTCGGCGTCTCCCGCCGTAGTTATGAGATTTATCTGCGCGTGCTCGGATATGAGGCTCGACACAGCGTTTGAGTCGTGAAGCTCTACGTTCCTATGCTTTGCCTTGTTATCCGTATGGAAGCTCTCTATCTGCAAGCACACTCTGCCCGAAATTTCCTTGAGCGACAATACCTGCTTTTTTATATCTGGGCTTGAGGACTTTGAAAAGACCGCCTTCTTGAGCGCTCTCTGCTCCGCCGCCTTGAGTATCAGGCGCAAAAGCTCCTCGCCGTTTTTATCAAGCTCACGCATCATTTTTCTTCCCCTTCATACGAGGCCTTTTTTCTTCTCTTGCGTCCAAGCGATAGCTTGGACTCCGTGCCCGCCATTATGCGCTTGATATTCTCTCTGTGCATAAAGACTATAAGCACCATCATAGCAAAGCCCGAAAGAGTTATCCACCCCTCCTGGCGATAGAACGCGTGGTGTATCATAGGATATATGAGCACACACATCACCGAGCCGAGCGAGACGTATCTCGATAAGAGGACGATGGCTATAAAAATGGGCACTAAAATACAGAATGATATGGGTGAGAGCATAAGCGCAACCATAGCGAAGCACGCAACTCCCTTGCCGCCCTTGAATCTGTAATAAATGGGAAACATATGTCCGAGAATGACGAAAAGCCCCGATATAGCTCCACCCATAGAGTGTCCGAGTACAAGCGAGCCGAATATAATCGCAAGCGCCGCCTTGAGTAAATCAAGAATAAAAATGAGCGCCGCCATTTTCTTACCGTAAGTGCGCAGAGTATTTGTAGCTCCCGCGTTTCCACTGCCGTGGGTGCGGATATCGTCGTGAAATATCAGCTTGGAGAATATGATAGCGGGGTTGATGCTTCCCAAAAGATACGGAACCACCATGCAAAGCAGTATTCCACCAAGCATTATCCATATAGCATTCGTGGTGCCTCCAACGCCAAGCTTATCAACAAGCCACAGATGCAGATTCCAAGCTGCTTTTCTTGATGCCTCTGCCTCCACACCCGTCAGCGCGAACAAACCGTAGTTCATATAAATTTCCTTTCAAGTAGTCAAAAGATACCTTATTTCTTATCACGCGAGCGCATAGCAATGGCGCGCAAACGCTCCTTGTTTCTCGCGCGACGTCTGTCTCGCTCGTCGGGCATAGGGACTATGTCAGAGAGCTCCTCTCCGCATACCTCTGCGGAGAAAACGTCGTTTACCAACAAGCCCGAGAGCTTGTCTCGCGGGATATCAAGCTGCTGACCGTCGTCAGAGATGCAGACAGCGTATATTCCCTCTATTCTGTCGATAGCGAATATTTTTTTCATATCAGAACAGCTCTATCATTTCCTTGGGGCTTTGCGTGAAGTCGTACACCGAGCCGTCGGGCATAATAGCCACCATATCCTCAATCCTGCAGCCGTAAAGTCCCTCGATATAGATACCCGGCTCAACAGTTACGATATGTCCGCGCCTGAGCACCTCGTCGGCAGGAACACCCTGCGACAGACGGGGATTTTCGTGGATATACATTCCTACTCCGTGACCGAGCGAGTGACCGAATCTGCCCTCGTATCCAGCCGCGTTGATTATATCGCGAGCAACTGTGTCCGCCTGCTTGCAGGACACACCCTCGGCGAGAAATTCAAGTGCCGCGGTCTGCGCGTGAAGCACAGTGTCGTACACCTTCTTTATATCCTTATCCGCCTTGCCTATGACAACAGTTCTCGTCATATCAGAGCAATAGCCGTCGTATCTCGCGCCGAAGTCCATAGTGAAGAATCCCTTTTCAAGCTTGACGTTTCTCGGCTCACCGTGAGGCAGAGACGAGGCTGAACCCGACACAGCTATGGTGTCGAACGCGATTCCCTCGCTACCCGAGCGTCTCATAAAGAACTCAAGCTCAAGCGCCGCCTCTATCTCAGTCGTGTTGGGCGTGAGCACCTTGAGTATATGAGCAAACGCGGCATCAGTGATAGCCTGCGCCTTCTTCATTTTCTCTATCTCGTCTATATCCTTGTAGAGCCTGAGTCCGTCCGCTATTTCGGACGCGCCCACAACGAGCTCCTTGCCCACAAAGGTCTTTTTCATTCTCTCGAGTGAGGAGACCGACAGAGTGTAATCCTCAAACGCCACGGTCTTGCACTCGTTCTCGTCAAGCAGGGATGCCACGCACACGAGCATGCTCGTCTCGGGCATTATCACCTCAAAATCAGCAGCGTCCACGCGAGCTCTTGCCGCCTCGATATAGCGGAAATCCGCCAAAACGTACGCCTTTGTCCTTGTTACAAGCACGTATCCGTCGGTATAATCAAAACCCGTCAGATATCTCTGATTTACGTGCGAGGATATTACCGCCGCGTCAAATCCTTTTTCTATAAGCTTTTCTCTGAATCTTGATATCTTGCTCATCTTGTTTTCCTTTTCTTTTTCAGTCCTTGACGTCAAGGAGTCTTTCGTAATAATTTTTCATAGCCTTTGCGTCCTCGGGCATAGTTCCGTCGGACTCGCATATTATCCTCGGGGTGAGACCTTCTTTAACGATAGCCTCGATAAGCGGCTCGAAATCAGGTCCGTAGATGCTGTCGGCAAAGGTCAGATGTCTTTTCTCTCCCGCATCCGTGAACTCTATCTTGGAGAAATGGCAATGAAGATTTTTCGCCACCTCGTCAGAGCATCCAAGCGCTATCTTGTCAAACACCCGTCTGTAATCGTCTACGGTGTTGAAATATCCGCCTCTCTCTCTTGCATTCATATGTCCGAAATCCACCACAGGAACGTAGTGACTGTCAACACGGCACTGCTCTATCACCTCATCGAGAGTTCCAAGCTGATTTATCTTGCCCATAGTCTCGATTCCAAGCTTTATATGGGTATCTCCAACCGCCTCTATGACCTTTTGGAGCGTGTCGCAGGAAAGTCTCATAGCTTCCTCTCGGCTTATTTTAGCCGCGCTTCCGCTGTGAATGACTATGGTGTCCGCCGAGAGCAGCTCTGCCGCCCAGAGCGATTTTTTGATATAATCAATGCTCTTGAGTCTCTTTTCAGTGTCAACCCCAGACAGGGATATAAAGTATGGCGTGTGCAGAGACATAAGGATACCGTGCTCTCTCGCCTGCTCTCCTATCTTGCGAAGAGTCTCCTCACCTGCCATGATTCCCTTGCCCGCCTCAAACTCATAGGCGTCAAGACCGTATCCCGCAAGCCAAGCAGGAGCGTCCACGCTTCCCTTGCCGCCCTGCGCGTAAAACAGCTCACCGTTTCCGCCGGGACCGAATTTTGCTCTGTCCATATCTATTTTAACCTCTTATATTTCTTTTCAAGCCAGAAAGAGCATTTCTCTGCGACGTCGCTCTCCTCGGCGTGTTGTTTTGCGTATTTTCTGATAGTCGGAACCTCAAGCGCGCGCTTTGCTCTAAAAAAGGAATTGCTCTTGTCCTTGATAGGCGGTACGATGATTGTGCGCAGACCTATGTGCTTACCTGCCGCCGCGTCAGTGAGAAGCTGATCTCCAAGCATCGCGGTATTTGAGGCGTCGCTCCCCATCTCCGCCATAGCTTTTTTAAGATTCTTCGCAAACGGCTTGCCGCTCTTATAATAAGCGCGAAGCCCCAAGTGCTTATTGAACAGCTCGACGCGCTCTCTGTCGTTGTTTGACACGAGAGTCGCGGATATTCCACTTTTCTTGAGAGCATCAAACCAATCAAAAATTCTTCCGTCAGGCTCCGCGACCTCATAGGGTGCGAGCGTGTTGTCAATGTCGATAAGGAGGGCTTTTATTCCAAGCGAGCTCAAGAACTCGGGTGTAACGTCGTCAAATTTAGCAAATATGTGATCGGGCAAAAGCCAACTTGCCATTTTTAGCTCTCCTTTCGCGTTTTTGGTGAATTTTGCTATAATCTTATTAATTATACTATATTTATCAAGTAGTATCAATAGATTTTGAAAAAAATTTATATAAAAACAAAAGTTTTTTTACACTCTGCCGTAAAACAAGGCAAAAAGCACGAACTTGGGACGTGTTTTTCGGCGGTTATAAAAAAATGCAAAAAATCCAAAAAAAATTTCAAAAAAGTCTTGACAAAGCCTCGGTGTTGTGGTATGATATATAAGCGGTTGAGAGAGAAAGTTCTTTCGTAATCTGCAAGATATGTGCGAGTGTAGTTCAATGGTAGAATCCCAGCCTTCCAAGCTGGTCGCGTGGGTTCGATTCCCATCACTCGCTCCACCGGCAGTGCCGGTCCCCGATAGCTCGGGTGTCGTCACTGCCGATTTTTTATTGCATATCCGTTGGATATTGCGATTGTGCCTTTAGCTCAGTTGGATAGAGCAACTGCCTTCTAAGCAGTAGGTCGGGGGTTCGAATCCCTCAAGGCACGCCACTCATACGGTGGGTATAGCTCAGTTGGCTAGAGCGTCAGGTTGTGGCCCTGAAGGCCGTGGGTTCGAGCCCCATTACT
>CAJGCF010000074.1 GCA_904501865.1 uncultured Clostridia bacterium | reverse complement strand
GAAAGTATCGTACCGGTTCGATCCCGGTTACCGGCACCACCGGGAGCCGAAAATCAAATATCGCGGAGTAGAGCAGCTTGGTAGCTCGTCGGGCTCATAACCCGGAGGTCGTGAGGTTCAAATCCCACCCCCGCAACCAAAAACGAAAGCAGTCCATTGGACTGCTTTTTCGTTTTTGGAACGATGCGTTCCGCAAGCGTAACGTGATGCGCACTTCGTGCGTGATGACGGCTTCGCCTTGTGATGTGCGCTTTGCGCGTGTGAAGGAACACATCACATCACTGCGACCATCGGGAGCAACATCACTATGAGCGAAACGAATAACATCACTTGCCCACAAGGGCAAACATCACTCTTTACAAACGCTTGAATTTATGGTATAATATCATTGAAAGCGAGGTGCTACTATGGCTGAATCCAAACTCCGTGAAATGTCAATGGACTTTTCCGTTGACATTACCAATCTTGTTAAATATCTGAAATCCAACCACGAAACGATTATTGCCAACCAAATCGGAAGAAGCGGCACTTCTATTGGCGCAAATATTCACGAAGCGCAGTACGCACAAGGTAAAAAGGATTTTGTTTCAAAGCTCGAAATTGCCCTTAAAGAAGCAAGCGAAACAGGATACTGGCTTGAACTCTTACATAGAACGAACTATATCAATGACCAACAGTATAAAGCTCTGTCGGACAAATGTGCGGCAATTCGTGTTATGCTAATTGCTTCTTGTAAAACCGCAAAATCTTACGCAGAAAACAAATAATTTCCCAAAACCTCTGGACTTTCCGTATCTTTTCGGTATAATGTGTGTTACCACCCGAAAGGAGCGAAGAAATGACAGACCTGAAGCCATATTATCAAGTGAAATTGACTCTTTGCCGTTGTATATCATTTTATCTCAATAATCCCCCAAAAACCGAAGATGAAAAATACTCCTATGACAAAAAGCGTACCTGATAAACGAGAAAAAGATAGAAACGTATAGTTGGAAAAAAGTAAAAAAACACTTGACTTATTTTTTGTGTGGGAGTATAATAAAAACAGTGGCGTAGTTTTGATCTTAAACAACACCACAATATATTGTTTAGGAGAGATTTGTGTATGAAATTTTCATTTAACGTTAAAAAATTTCTTTCCGTTTTGCTTGTATTGTCACTTATCGTAGCACTCTTGTGCTCGACGTCTTGCGGTCTTATTGACAGATTTGTGGACGATGATAACGACGAAGAAAGCACCACGCAAGAGAATACCACACAAGCGGACACCACGCAAGAGGTTCCCGAGGAACAGGACGGCAAAAACGGCTCTGAGGGAAGAAATGAATTTATAGAAGGCATCGGTGGCGTTTCCGAAACCTACACGGGTACGGTCTCCAATCAATCCTACAGCTCCGCACAGGATGCTGCAGAGGCATTCGTTGCCGAGGAGATCGCAGGCGAGAGCAACGTGGAGATAGTCAATGCTACTTCAAGCGGCGAGCTTTCAAGTCAGGAGATAACCGCGCTCAATCTTCCTACTTCCGTTCAGGACGGTATGATAGGCGTTGAAAAGCTTGAGGTCGAATATTCTCTGTCGGGCGAAGAAAGTCTTTACGCAAACGGCATAGTGGAGCTCGGAGACAAGCTCAACAAGACTACCAAGGTTACCGTTTACGTTATCAAGTATGAAAACGAATGGAAGTATTTTACTCCTATGCCTGTAACGGGTGATACTATCACAAAGAGCTACTACGATTCCGTATTCAATGCGGAGAAGTACAAAAATTGCACACTCAATTCTACCGTGACGCTTACTATGGACGTATCGGGCTCGGGTGACGGTGAGTACATAGAGATGTCTATGGAAATATCCATAACTCAGCTTATCAAGCACGCCGATAACAAGGTTTACCTTGAGCAGACCGTCAAGATGTCCGAGGGCGAGGAGAGCTCGACCACCTCGGTCTACGCGTATATGGAGGAGGTCGACGGTGAGGTCGTATGCTACGTTAAGATGGATCCCACAAGTGATCAGTGGTATGAAACTTATCTCAGCGCGATAGGCTTCTCAAGCCTTGATGAGCTTACGCCCTTCTACGATCAGTACCTTGACTACACGTACTTCACAAAGACCAATTACGGCTTCGTTCTCGACAAGGATAATATGGCTAAGTATATGGAGCAGGCTCTTGCGGGTATGGACGGTATGGGTGGACTTCCCGAAGGAGTGGATATGGACATTGATATGTTCGCAGAGTATTACGTTTCCGACGGTGTCCTCTCGGGTATGAGAATGGATTCCGATATCTCTATGGATATGTCTGATGGCGGCTCACACGCTTCGGTCAGTGAGGTTATGACCAGCATCACGACCTGTACCGATTACGGCACAACCGTTGTTGAAAGACCTTTTGAGGAATAAGATAAATTAAATAAAATATTGGGGCTGTTCATTTAGCGCAGAACAAAATCCACTTTTACGAGTATAGACAAAAAACAACTTGAAAATATAGTTTTTGTCTTTTAAATGTAGAAATCCGCCGATTTTTCGGCGGATTTCTACATTTCATGTGGCTTTTTAGTGGCGTTTTGGCTCTCCGGCGTACTCTTGTACGCCTATGAGAACCAGACCACGCCTTCTGCATCTAAATGACTCAGCTCCGTTTTTTGTTTGATGTGTGATTGTTTATTATCGAATCATTCCAACTCGGTGGCAGAATCCGTCTCGACTGTGGAATCCGTCTCGACCTTGGAGCTTTCCTCTGCAACGGGGCTTGTTTCCTCGGAGCTGTCACTCT
The DNA here is from genome assembly GCA_904501865.1 of uncultured Clostridia bacterium. Lineage (GTDB taxonomy): Bacteria > Bacillota > Clostridia > Oscillospirales > CAG-272 > SVTX01. The sequence continues at coordinate 3,513 of CAJGCF010000074.1, read as the reverse complement.
AGTTCTCGGAATCGCTCTCGGTCTCATCTGTCACGGGAGCTACGTAATTTATAAACACGTAACCCTCGGTGAGAGCCTCCCCGTTCTTGATGTTGTATTTAAGGCGGTAGATTCCGTCCTCAAGTATATCCTCAACGCCCGTGAGAGATACCCACTCATCTTCCAGAGGCATCTCTACCATAGCGCCCTCTGCCGCAAATCCGTATGTATATGCCTCTCTTGCGAGCAGATCATACATTGTAGAGTAGGAGAGAGGCTCGGATATTTCCGCGAATATTTCTATCTCGGGAACCTTGGTGTAGCTTATTATCAGGTTGCCCGAACTGTCTTGCGCGGTGAGTGCGTTGATGTTTGCGACCGTTGCGCCCGATGGAGTAATACCCGTAAAGGGGAGGGGGATATATTGGCTTATTCTGATGCCGTCCGCGGTGGATACGTAAGTGAGCACCGTGTACTCGCCTACTTCGAGCATCGGGATATCAAATGTAACGGTCTGATTTACCGTAAAGCTATCCGAGTCGGTATAAGCCATGCTCAATGGCTCGGAAAGCTCTATGTGAATGAGTCCCGCGCCGCTTGTGTCATTTGTCCTCGCAAGTGCGAAGTTGACCATATAGGGCTCGTTTTCCACGAAGAGCAGGGTGTCGCTTACTGTGAGAGCAAGGTCTGTGACGCTTACCTGCATATTTTCCGACGTGACCGAGGTCTGAGCGGTTATGGTGATGGGAGAGAAGTTGATATTGAGCTCTATGGTTTGCTTGTCGCTGAAGTCAAGCACCTCGGCGTCCTTTATCTCCTCGTACATAGCCGCATAAGAAGCGAGCTTTGCAAGTCCGTTCTGATAGCCCACCGCGAGATCTTCGGGTGTGGCTATGGGGCTCTCGTTCCAGGTCTGATACTGTGTGATGCTCTCAAGCTCACTGTACGCGCGCTTTATACCCTCCTGAACGTACGCCATATCGCGACGGCACTCAAGTCCCGTGAGAGTGAGAAATTCGTTGAGGACAGCCATTCTTTCCTCATAAGTAGCGCCCCTCACGCTCATTTCCAGCTGAGGCATATAGCCCGCGGTGCCGTTCTCCTTATTGACGTATGACACAAGAGTACGGTTGATCTCAACCTTTCCGTCAAGGAAGGTATCACCCGGAGACAAGGTCATTCCGTTTTCCAGATTAACGGTCGCGCCGACTCTGCCCGTAGTTTGATAGACGTTTCTTCCGTGCTCCTCAAAGGTAAAGATGTAGGAGTCCTCAAGCGCTATGCCGCCTACCTTGTCGGCGGGAGCTATGACCTCAACCGACTCAACACCGTTGAAGCCCTGAAGGGCAAGCTCTACCATGGAGATATCCTTTCCATCCGAGAAGAACATTATATCTGTCTTTCTGTCCGCGCTTATTACCTTAAGCAGAGATATTCCGCGGTTCGCCTCCTCGGGAGTGTAGAACGCGTCGTAGCAGATATCGTCCTTGATCACCATACAGGAGACGTTGTAGTGCGTGGGCATTTTGCTCACGTCCACGACCTCCCAGAATCCCTTGGTGTTTTCTGCCGCAAAATCGTGGTTCTCACCGTCAATTCCTCTGGGTTGAAAGCTGTACGTGTATTTTTCACCCGGTATATACACCATACGGGATTCCGAGTGTGAGTTTGACCAATAAAGCTCGTAGACGTTCACACCCTTTTCATTCTTGTGGCGCATACAGAGCCGTGTTTCCGCCTCGGAGCGAGAGAAAAGTATCTCACGGTCGTCCTCGACGTGCAGATAATACTGCGTGCCGCCCATATCTACCCATTTGTCCACCACTCTTACGTGTTTTTTTACGTCGTCGATGAGCTGTGCACCGATTGTCGCGGAGGATCGTACCGCGTTAGTGAGGTTTGTGAAATAGTCGTAGGAATTTGAATATTCGGAAAAGTTTTTCCAGACGTATCTGTCGCCGTCTATCTCAACCACGCTTCCGTCCGTGTATTCCACGGCGTTGGCAAGCTCGCTGAACGTGGGACTTGTGTTGGCTTTCATAGCCGAAAGTGTTGAAAAGCTATATTCCTTTTTGTTTGATGAGAGGTCTACGTAAGAATATTTTACGAGATTTTCCTCGGCTATTTTTGCAAGGTTCTTGAACACGTCCGAGCCCGTCTCAAATATGTTGTCCTGATTCTTTAGCAGGGCAGAATTGAGCCTCTGACTTGCCAGAATAAGCTTTGCCGCCTCGGTTCCGCTCATTCCCTTGGGCAAGGACACAGTCGTTTGCTGGTTGTTGTTATTGTTATTGTTATTGTTATTGTTATTGTTATTGTTATTGTTATTGTTATTGTTATTGTTATTGTTATTGTTATTGTTGTTGTTCCCTTGGACATTGCTGTCCGTCTCGCCCGAAGTTTGCTCGTCAAAGTCGGTATTTGGGTTGTCGTACGTGTTGCAGCTTGCAAGCGTGACTATCAAAAGCACGGATACTATCAGAATAGCAATAAATCTTTTCATTGTTGTTCTCCTATCTTGTCAAGTTTTGGATTCAAGATAACCGAGCATATTGTCTATCACGCTCTGTGCTATCTTGGTAAAATCAAATTGGGATACGAACCTTATCGCCTCGTCTATCTTATCCTCGGGAACGAGGTAGACTCTGAAGGTGGCTTTTAGAAAATATCTTACCTTGGTCTCCATATCGAAGAAAACGTCGCAGGGGACTGTCATAAAAGAGCGCATTATTCCGCCCGACGCAAGCTCCAAACAGTAAAAATCTGAGGTTTTGAGGTCGGGTAGGTGCTCCTTGAATATGTCCTCAAGCTTGTGTGTGATTGTTTGGTAGATCTCTCGCGAGGTCTCGGGAAGGGAATATGAGACAGAATACATCTCTCTTATATGCTCGTGGCTTTCCGCCATATATAGCTGGAGAGTGGTCTCCGCGGCGTAAAAGAGTATTTTGTCCTGCGCCTCGTTCCCAAGCAGCCGCTCGGTAGCCGAGAACTGTCCCTCGATCACGTACGCCACAAGCTCCGCGAGTATTCCTTCCTTACTGCCAAAGACGTTTATCAGGGAGCTGTATGCTATCCCCGTTGCCTCGGAGAGTCCGCGCAGAGTGGTCATGTGATAGCCCTGCTCGAGAAACATCTTGGCGGCTGTGTGTAATATCTTGGATTTTGTCTTTTGAAAATTCTTGCCTCGTCCTATTCTTGCCATGTGTTTTTACCTCATAATTGTATCGTGATACAATTATAGCATATTTTTGAAAAAATGTCAATATATTGAATGAAATTTTTAAAATGCAGTGGGGAGAGGTGTTTTTCGCCGTTTTGATGCATAAGCGACGGCAAGTGAGCGCAGATTAAATAAGAAAGGGGTGTTTTTACTTGAAAAGGTGCGTTTTTACTTAAAAAAGAGGCTTTTGCCTTGGAAAGAGGTGTTTTATGTGTACGGCGGTGGTATTTGGTGAGAAAAACAGTTATTTCGGCAGAAATCTTGACTTGGAGCGGGTGTATCGTGAGCAGGTCGTCTTTACTCCGAGAGGTTTT
>CAJGCF010000073.1 GCA_904501865.1 uncultured Clostridia bacterium | reverse complement strand
TCAAATATGAAATGCGGCCTCCGATATTACGATTTCATCGCCAGTGAGCTTCCCCGTCTCGTCTGTGAGTTTTTCAACGTATCGGATAAGCGCGAGGATAATTTCGTTGCGGGTCTTTCGATGGGGGGCTACGGAGCTCTCAAAATAGCTCTGCGTGAGCCTGACAAATTCTCCGCTGCCATAGGTCTTTCCTCCGTAACGGACGTTAAAAGCTCGTGGAAAAAGGACATTATGGCTACTATATTCGGAGAGGGTACGCCCGTTCCCGAGGAAGACGACCTCTTCTGCCTTGCGGACACTTGCGTAGACAGTCCCAATCGTCCAAGGCTCTTTATGGCAGTCGGCACAGAGGACGGATTATACGAAGAAAACGTATGCCTTCGCGACAAGCTTAATTCTCTCGGATACGATCTCGAATATACCGAGGCTCACGGCACTCATAACTGGGAATTCTGGGACGAGCATATTCAATACGCTCTCGAATGGTTATTCAAATAATTAAGTAAGCTTAATTATTTGAATAATAGTTAAATATAATTAACTCATAGACAGGATCACAATATCACAAGTTAAGCATAATTAACTTAAATGAAACAATTATAAACCTCCGTCCATCAAGATTTTGAGTGGTGAGGGGGTGCAGGGGGAGAGGAGAACTTTTGAAAAAGTTCTCCTCTCCCCCTGTGTTATTTTTCATCACTTTGTCATTTTTTCCTGCTTGACCTTATGGTCTATAACGTGACGGGACGCGAGCTCACGCTTAATATCGTCGACCGATATGCCCATCTGCACCATAAGCACAAGAGTATGATATACAAGATCGGATATTTCGTATACGGTCTCTGCCTTGTCATCTGCCTTGCCGGCAATTATTACCTCGGTGCACTCCTCGCCAACCTTTTTGAGTATCTTATCTATTCCCTTCTCAAAGAGGTAAGTGGTGTAGGAGCCTTCTTTTTTCTCTGTTTTTCTTCCCTCTATCAGCTTCATAAGCGCATCAAGCGAGAATTGACTCTCGGCAAGCTCCGCGCTTTCCCATACGGGATATTTGAAGCAAGAAAAGCTTCCCGTGTGACAAGCGGGGCCGTCAGGCTCAACCAATATCTCAAGTGCGTCCTTGTCGCAATCCGCGGTAATGGATACTATGTGCTGGAAATTTCCGCTGGTCTCGCCCTTGAGCCAAAGCTCCTGACGCGAGCGACTGTAAAAGCAGGTCAATCCCCTCTCCATTGATATCTCAAGGCTCTCACGGCTCATATACGCGAGAGTAAGGAGTTTTTTGGTCTTATTATCAATAACGACGGCGGGAATAAGTCCCTTTTCGTCAAATTTAAGTTCATCTATATTTATCATTTTTACCTCTCCTTGCTCTTACATTCTAACCGATATTCCATTGTCGGCAAGCTCTCGCTTAAGATCCTTTATTTCCACCTCGCCAAAGTGGAAGATAGAAGCGGCAAGACCTGCCGAAACGTCGGGTATCTTTTTAAACAAAGTTATAAAGTCGGATATCGAGCCCGCACCGCCCGATGCGATAACGGGAACGTTGACAGCATCGCAGACAGCCTTCAGCATATCAAGGTCAAATCCCGCGCGCACACCATCGGTGTCAATGGAGTTGAGCACTACCTCTCCCGCACCTCTCTCGACACATTCCTTGATCCAAGACACAGCCTCCTTACCCGTGTTTTCTCTACCGCCCTTGGCAAAGACGCGGAATTTTCCGTCAACTCGCTTAACATCTGCGGAAATGACCACGCATTGATCGCCGTAGCGCTTTGCCGCCTCGTCTATAAGCTGCGGATTCTTAATGGCTCCCGAATTCACGCTCACCTTATCCGCTCCGCATTTGAGCACTCTGTCAAAGTCCTCAAGGGTATTGATTCCACCGCCTACGGTGAGCGGAATGAATATAGTGCTTGCCACCTCGCAGAGTATATCTGTAAAGAGCTTTCTATCCTCGGCAGATGCCGTGATGTCGTAAAATACCAGCTCGTCTGCGCCATTGTCGCTATAATATTTCGCAAGCTCAACGGGAGACGACACGTCGCCAAGCCCTCTGAAATTTACGCCCTTAACTACCCTTCCGTCCTTTACGTCAAGACAAGGGATTATTCTTTTAGTTATCATTTTGCTACCTCTATTGCTTTCTTCAGGTCTATCGCGCCCATATAATAGGCTTTTCCAATTATCGCTCCGTAAATATTTAGGTCGGCAAGCTTTTTTACGTCGTCCATAGACGAAACTCCGCCCGACGCCACTATCTGCATATCAAATTTCTCGGACAGCTCACGGTAAAGCGCATGATTTGCGCCCTTCATAGCTCCGTCCTTGGAAATGTCGGTACAGATTATAGTTTTCACACCGATGCTCTGCATTTTTCTGCAAAAGTCAAAAGCATCATATTGACTTTTTTCTATCCAGCCCTTTATAGCGACCATACCGTCCTTGATATCAACTCCAACGGCTATTTTTTCGCCGTATTTTTCTACCGTCGCGTGTAAAAACGCCTCGTCGGTCACTGCCGCAGTACCGAGTATTACTCGCTCGACACCCGCCGCAAAATACGTCTCAACGGTCTCCATACTACGTATTCCTCCACCGATCTCGCAGGAGAGCGAGGTCTCGCGGGCTATTTTGGCCACCGTGTCTATGTTTGGCGTACTGCCGTTTTTAGCACCCTCAAGGTCAACGAGGTGCACCCATTCAGCGCCGTTGTTTTCAAAATCGCGAGCCACCGATAAGGGATCGTCGTTATATATTGTCATCTGCTCATAATCGCCCTTGTAAAGACGGACTGCTTTGCCGCCATAAAGGTCGATCGCGGGAAAAATCAACATAACGTGGTATTCCTTTCAAAATCTGTCGTATACTTACATCTCGCAAAACGCTCTAAGTATTGCAAGTCCCACCTTGCCGCTCTTCTCAGGATGAAACTGACAGCCGCATACGTTGCCGCTTGCGACCGCCGCGGTCAAGGGCGCGCCATATTCGGTATCGGCGATAACGCTCTCATCACAGTCCGATGCGTAATAAGAGTGGACAAAATAAACGCAATCTCCGTCGTTCACGTACTTGAATATGGGATGTTTTTCTCCTTTGATGCGTAGGGCGTTCCAACCAATCTGAGGAATAGGCAGCCCCTCGGGAATAACGTCGGAGATGGGGCGGATATTGCCCCTGATAAGCCCAAGTCCTTTATGCTCTCCGTACTCAAAGCTCTTATCGAGCAGCATCTGCATTCCAAGACAGATACCCATGAGTTTTTTGCCCTTTCCTACCTCGTCGATTATAACCTTGTCAAGCCCTGTCGTGCGCAGCTTTGCCGCCGCATCACCAAACGCGCCTACTCCGGGGAGTATAAGCCTATCGGCACTACGCAAAACATCTGAATCATCCGTAACGGTAGCCTCTACGCCTATTGCCGCAAAGGAGCTTTTGAGAGAAAAAAGATTTCCAACTCCGTAATCTATTATGGCTACCATCAAAGAACTCCTTTCGTTGAGGGTATCTCGTCGGCTCTCGCCGCGTCGATAGCCACTGCCGCACGTATAGCTCTTGCCGCCGCCTTGAAGGCACCCTCTATTATGTGGTGTGAGTTCTTGCCCGCAAGCTTTTTGATATGCAGGGTACAATTTGCCGCTCTGACAAACGCAATCCAGAATTCCTCAACCAACTCTGTATCAAAATCTCCCACCTTGACGGAGGGTATCTCAACGTCAAAATTCAAAAGGTCTCTGCCCGAAAAGTCCACTGCTACAAGCAAAAGTGCCTCGTCCATGGGTATTATAGCGGAGCCGTATCTCTCTATTCCTCTCTTGTCACCGAGAGCCTCGGAAAACGCGCGGCCAAGACATATTCCCACGTCCTCAACGGTGTGGTGATAGTCAACCTTGACGTCGCCACAGCAGGATACCGAAAGATCAAATCTTCCGTGAGCCGAAAGCAGAGTGAGCATGTGGTCAAGAAAACCGCAGCCCGTGTCTATTTCGCTCTTACCGTTGCCGTCAAGCTCTAATTTGAGCTTTATATCTGTCTCCGCGGTCTTGCGGACTATCTCTGTATTTCTCATTTTTTATTTTCCTCCAAAATTTCCGTTATAGCCGAAATGAGCGCGTCCATCTGCTCCCTCGAGCCCACGGTAATACGGTTATATTGCGATATCCTTGCTTTGTTAAAATGACGGACCAATATTCCCTTTTGACGTAGTGAAATATAAAGGCTCTCTCCGTCGATATCGGTATGCTTGGCAAAAATGAAATTCGCCTTGGAATCCGTCATCTCAAATCCAAGCTCCCTGAGCTTTGATACGGTGTATTCTCTGTTCTCTATCACCGTAGCGCAGTTGCTTTTGGTGTATTCCTCGTCCTCAAGAACTCCTATTCCCGCCGCCATAGTCATAGAATTGACGTTATATGGGTTAGTGGAATATTTTATCATATTGAGGTCGGCTATAAGCTGCTTCGAGCCAACTCCGAAGCCAAGTCTTGCGCCCGCCATGGAACGAGATTTTGAAAAGGTCTGTGTCACAAGAAGATTATCGTATTTGTTTATGAGCGGGATGCAGCTCTCGCCTCCGAAATCCACGTACGCCTCGTCTATAACCACCACGCTATCGGGATTGGAGCTGACTATCCTCTCTATCTCGTCGACACCGAGTGCGATTCCCGTGGGAGCGTTGGGGTTGGCGATAAATATAGTCTTGTTCACGCCTATATAGTCCTCGACGTTTATCGAAAAATCCTCACCCAGCGGTATTGCTCTGTACGGAACTCCGTTGAGGTCGGCAAACACCGAGTAAAACCCGTAGGTTATATCGGGAAAGACTGCCTCACGCGCGCCGTCACAGAACGCCATAAACGCGAAATTCAATATCTCGTCCGATCCATTTGTGCATAGCACCTGCTCGGGTGACACTCCGCACGTATCGGCTATCATTTTAGTCAGAAGCTTACACTCGGGGTCGGAGTAAAGCTCAAGGCTCTCTGCCGCCCTCGCCGCTCCGTCTATTGCCTTTCTCGACGGCGGAAACGGCGACTCGTTGGTATTGAGCTTTATATATTTGCGTTCCTTTGGCTGCTCGCCTGGGGTATACGGTACGAGCTTATGATATTTAGTGCTCAAAAATCTGCTCATTTTAATCTCCATTCCGCTGTCTGCGGCTTACCTTGCTCATTCTTTTTCTTCAACTCTTATAACCGCGCTTTTTGCGTGCGCTCCAAGCCCCTCTTTGTTGGCAAAATATGCTACGTCATACGCGACCTTGGCAAGCGCGTCCTTGGTATAATAGGTATATTGCGTTTTCTTCACAAAATCGTCTACCGAAAGAGGGCTTGAAAATCTTGCCGTTCCGCTCGTCGGGAGCGTATGATTGGGGCCTGCGAAGTAATCTCCGAGTGCCTCGGGGCAGTTACGTCCCATAAATATCGAGCCTGCGTGACGTATCTTATCAAGATAATCAAACGGATTGTCAACGCAAAGCTCCAGATGCTCGGGAGCTATTTCGTTGGCTATATCTATTGCCGCATCAAGTGACTCGGCTACGATTATCTTTCCGTTTTTGTCAATAGATTCACGCGCTATCTCGGTCCTCTCAAGAAGAGGTATCTGACGCTCAAGCTCACAGCTCACCTGCTCTGCCAGCTCGTAGGAATCCGTGACTAACACCGCGCTCGCCAATCTGTCGTGCTCTGCCTGTGAGAGCAGATCAGCGGCCACGTGAGACGGTGTGCTCTTGCCGTCCGCTACAACGAGTATCTCGCTGGGTCCCGCAATCATATCTATGGACACCGCACCGAACACCTGCTTTTTCGCCTCCGCAACGAAAGCATTGCCAGGACCGACTATCTTGTCTACCTTAGGCACACTCTCGGTGCCGTATGCCAATGCCGCTATCGCTTGCGCTCCGCCAAGCTTGAATATCTTATCTATTCCAGCTATTCTTGCCGCTGCTAATATGACGGGATTTACTTTTCCCTCTTTGTTGGGAGGAGTCACCATAACTACCTCGCGACAGCCCGCTATCTTTGCGGGGATGGAGTCCATAAGCACCGTTGACGGATACGCCGCCGTTCCACCCGGCACGTAAAGACCTGCTCTATCTACGGGTATGACCTTTTGTCCAATGACTATTCCGTCCTCGTCGTTGATGATAAAGCTGTTTCTGACCTGCTTTTCGTGGAATTTGCGGATATGTACCGCTGCGCGCGTCAGCACATCAATGAATTTTTCATCGACCGAGGCAAATGCTTCGTCTATCTCCTCCTCGGCAACTGCAAGTGAGGAGAGCTTTGCTTTATCGAATTTTTCACAGTATTCATAAAGCGCCGCGTCGCCCTTTTTCCTTACGTTGTCTATTATATCTGCGACCGTGTCCTCAACGTTCACCGAGGGCACCGCACGGGCGAACAC
>CAJGCF010000072.1 GCA_904501865.1 uncultured Clostridia bacterium | reverse complement strand
GCTCGTTATTATGGACAGCACGCTGTCTCCGAGAAATTCCAACCTCTCATTGCAATATATATGATGATTTTTAAGTCCTGACTCGTTTGAATACGACGAGTGAGTCAGAGCTCTTTCAAGAAGCTCCGTATTTTTGAATTTATAGCCTATCTTCTCTTGAAGATTGAGGCCGTCAATCTTATCTTGCATCATATCTTCTTCCTTGTTACGATAGTATTTCAGACTTATTCCTCTGTTGCGCTGACCTTCTTTTTCTCCTCAGAAAGCCTTTGTGCCTCGCGGGCGATTATGTCGACTACTCCCGTTTTCTCACAGCTTATGGCTTGTCTTATGGCATTGGCGAATGCCTTGGCATTCGACGAGCCGTGCGCCTTTATGACGGTCTTGGAAATTCCCAAAATAGGTGCTCCCCCGTGCTCCGTCGAATCAAACTTTTTCTTGAAGTTCTTAAGTGCTTTTCTAACACATAGATATGCCAACGCTCCGCCAAGTCCGCTCTTGAAAATAGACTTGAGCTCCGCGGACATCATCTTGCCCATACCCTCTACGGTCTTGAGCACAATGTTTCCAACGAATCCGTCGCACACTGCAACGTCACACGCACCCACAGCAAGCTGATTTCCCTCTACGTTTCCGACAAAATTAATGTACTTGCTCTCGGCGAGCTTGGGATATGCTGCAAGCTGAAGCTCGCCTCCCTTGGTCTCCTCGCTTCCATTGTTTATCATTCCTACTCTGGGGCTCTCAACGTTGTATAACGCCTTCATATATGCGCTTCCCATAATGGCGAACTGATGCATATAATCCTCGTTTATCTTAACGCTTGCACCCGAATCCATAAGCAGAAACGGAGTAGTAAGAGGCAGAATAGCACCTATCGCCGCTCTCTGTATTCCCTTTACTCTCTTGACTATAAGCGTTGCTCCGCAGAAAAGCGCGCCTGTGTTTCCACAGCTGACGAAAGCATCTCCCTCGCCACGCGAGAGCATTTTAAGTCCCTCAGCCAAGGAGGAATTGTTCTTTTCCTTCATAACTGCCATAGGATCGTCGTGCATAGTGATGACCTCCTCGGCGTGTCTGATATCAAAGCGCGAGATATCTAGGTCGTTTTCCTTCGCAAGCTTTTTTATTACGCTCTCGTCTCCCACAAGAGTTATATCAACTCCCTCGGCATAAGGCTGAGCTGCCGCATGCACCGCTCCCTTGAGCATTTCAAGAGGCGCGTGGTCTCCGCTCATAATATCAACTATTATTCTCATGGCATTCATTTTCCTCCGCTGTTTTGTAGTTTTTTGCCCCGATTTTCTCGGCGTACTCGCGCAAGGCTTCAAGGGCGCGCTTCGCAACCACCTCGTATTTGGCTATCTTGCCGCCCTTGACTCTATGGTCAAGCGGTTCTACTATACCGAAGTTAGCGTTCATAGGAACAAAATCTCCGCTCATATTGCCCGTGCTTATATAGTGCGACATAGCGCCTATCATAGTTGTCTTTGGGAATATGACTGCTTCTTCTCCGTGAACTCTTGCCGCCGCGTTTATTCCCGCGACAAAGCCTGAGCCCGTGGACTCTATATATCCCTCGACTCCCGTCATCTGTCCCGCAAAAAATATATCCTTATTTGCCATCATGGAATAATCCGCGTTCAGATATTTCGGAGAATCAAGGTAAGTGTTTCTGTGCATGATTCCATAACGCAAGAACTCGGCGTTCTCAAGACCTGGTATCATTGAAAATACCCTTTTCTGTTCAGGGAACGCAAGATGCGTCTGGAATCCTACGAGATTATACATACTGCCCTCGGAGTTCTCTTTTCTGAGCTGGACCACCGCGTAAGCCTCCTCGCCCGTGCGCTTGTCAACAAGTCCAACGGGCTTGAGCGGTCCGTAACGCAGGGTATCATAGCCTCGTCTTGCCATTACCTCGACGGGCATACAGCCCTCAAACACCTTGAGCTCCTTTTGCATATCACGGTCAAAGTCGTGAAGCTCTGCCTCGCGCGCCGTGATGAGCTCAGTATAAAAGGCATCGTACTGCTCCCTGTTCATAGGACAGTTGAGATAATCGGGGTCGCCCTTATCATATCTCGACGCGGCGTATGCCACGTCCATATTTATGCTCGACGCATCAACTATGGGCGCCGCCGCGTCAAAGAAATGCAATCCCTCGCATCCGAGCTCCTCCTCGATATATCTCGCCATAGGCTCCGAGGTAAGCGGTCCCGTCGCGATGACCGTGACTACTCCCGCCTCTACCTCGCTAACCTCTTTTGAGATTATCTCGATATTTGGGTGGCTCTTTATCTTCTCGGTAACGTATTGTGAGAATAGCTTTCTATCCACCGCAAGCGCCGAGCCCGCGGGAACTCTTGTAGCGTACGCCGCCTCCATTATGAGCGAGTCCATTCTGTAAAGCTCCTCCTTGAGAAGCCCTACGGCGTTGGTTACTCTATCGGAGCGCAGTGAGTTTGAGCATACGAGCTCCGCAAAGCTCTCCGAGTGATGCGCAGGGGTATATTTCTGCGGCTTCATCTCGTAAAGCCTGACCTTGATTCCACGCTTAGCTATCTGCCACGCCGCCTCGCAACCCGCAAGTCCCGCTCCGTACACGTTTATAAATTTACTGTTTTCCATTCTAAAGCTTATCCTTTGGCTTTATTCTGCATCCTCTTGGCTCTTGTCCTCGGTGTAGGGCTTTGAAAATCCGCAGCTCTCGTCGTGGCAGACGAGCATGGGTTTGCCCTTCTTATGAAAGAGATTCTTACCGCACTGAGGACACTTTTCCTCTACGGGCATATCCCACGATGAGAATTTACACTCGGGATATCTCTCGCAGCCGTAGAACATGGTCTTGTTTCTGCTGTATCTTACTACTATTTTTGAGCCGCACTCGGGGCACGGAACTCCTATATCCTTGGTTCTCTGCTTTGTAAATTTGCATGTGGGATAATTGATACAAGCATAAAAGCTTCCAAACTTTCCGTTACGGAGCACCATATCTCCGCCGCACTTTTCACACTTGAAATCTGCTACGATTATCTTCTTCTGCTCTGCTGACTCGGTCTTTTCTTCCTCCTGTACCGTCTCGGGCTTGCTCGCCGTGAGAGGCTTGGTGTTTCTGCACTTGGGGTAATTCGGGCATGCCGCGAACTTGCCAAAGCGACCGTTCTTTACTATCATACGGCTTCCGCACTTGTCGCAGATGATATCCGTCTGCTCAACGGGAACCTCTATGCTCTGATTGCCAAGCTTCTCCTTTGCAGTCTCAAGCTGCTTGGAAAAATCCTTCCAGAAATCAGTTAATACCGACTCAAGAGTTACCTCGTTCTTCTCGATAGCGTCGAGCCGGTCCTCCATCTCGGCAGTAAACTTATAGTCAACTATCTCGTCAAAATTCTCGCACATAAGCTTGGTGGTTATTTCTCCAAGCGGTGTGGGCGCAAGCATCTTGCCGTCTCTCTTGACGTAATTTCTTGAAATTATCGTAGTAATGGTAGGAGCGTACGTGCTGGGACGTCCTATTCCCTTTTCCTCAAGAAACTTAACAAGCGACGCCTCGTTATATCTCGGGGGCGGCTCGGTAAAGTGCTTGGTGGGATCTATGCGGTCGCAATCAAGCTCCTCTCCCTTGACAAGATCGGGTATTTTGGCGTTCTTCTGCTCGGAGGGATCGTTAGATATCTCGTCAACGCTCTCCTCATATACAGCCATATATCCGGGGAATGTCACGGTATATCCACCCGTACGGAACACGTATCCCGCGCAGCTTACGTCTACTGTGAGTGTAGCAAGCTCGGCAGACTGCATCTGACTTGCCACGAATCTTCCCCATATCAGCTTATAGAGCTTGTATTGGTCATTTGTAAGATACTGCTTTATCTTTTTGGGCTCAAGCGTTACCTTTGAGGGACGTATTGCCTCGTGTGCGTCCTGTATCCCTGACTTTGACTTGTAAGTTCGGGGCTCCTTGGTGTTATACTTATCACCGTACTTTTCGGCGATAAATTCTCTCGCGGCATTCTGTGCCTCGGAGGACACTCGGAGAGAGTCAGTACGCATATACGTAATAAGACCCTGCGTTCCGCCGTTCTCACTGCCTAGGTTGATTCCCTCGTAGAGCTCCTGGGCTATCTTCATTATCTTCTGCGATTGGAAGCCGAGCTTTCTGTAGCCCTCCTGCTGTAAGGTTGAGGTGGTAAAGGGTGGCGCAGGGAGCTTATGTCTTGTGGACCTCTTGACATCGGACACGTCAAACTGCTTGCCGCTTATAGCGTTGACTATACTCATAGCCTCCGCCTCGCTCGATATATCTATCTTCTTCTTTTTGTCACCCACAAAGCGCACGGTAAAGGGCTTGCCCTCACTGCTGAGCAGAGTTACCTCTATATTCCAATACTCAACGGGGACAAAGCTTTTTATCTCCTCCTCGCGCTCTACGATTATTCTCGTCGCGACGGACTGAACTCTACCTGCCGAAAGACCGCTCTTGACATTCTTCCAAAGCAGCGGAGATATCTTATATCCCACTATTCTGTCGAGTATTCTTCTCGCCTGCTGTGCGTCGACAAGATTCATATCAATGTTTCTCGGATTCTTGATAGCAGCCTTAACAACGTCCTTGGTTATCTCGTTGAAGGTGACTCTCATGGTCTTTTCAACGGGTATTCCGAGAGCCGTTGCCAGATGCCATGAAATAGCCTCTCCCTCACGGTCAGGGTCAGTCGCGAGATATATCTTATTTGCGTTCTTTGCTTCTTTCTTTATTTCCTTGATTATTTCGCCCTTTCCGCGAATGTTGATATAATGAGCCTCAAAATTATTCTCAATATCAACTCCGAGGGAGGACTTTGGAAGGTCTCGCACGTGTCCCACCGACGCGATGACCTTATAATTCGAGCCAAGGTAGCTCTTTACTGTATTCGCCTTTGAGGGCGACTCCATAATTACGAGATTTGCCATTGGGTATATATTATCCTTTCAAGATTTGTATGCGTTATATCCGCCGAGGCGGTGCGGAGCAAGGATCCCTCTCTCCGTTATTTTCTGATGTAAAGTGCTCCGGGAAGTGAGGAGACGAGTCCCTTCACCTCAAGGATAGTAAGCGCAGATATCACCTCTCCGAGCTTAAAGCCCGTCTTTGTCAGATAGTCAACCGTGACCGCTCTGTCAAGCGGCATCTCGTCAAATATCTTTCTCTGCTTTTCCGTCAGAGATTCGAGTGCCTTTGCAGAGTTGTCCCCTGCTCCTGTCTCTCGTCTGCTCTCCTTTGCCTCGGGCTTATAAGGCGTCTTGGGCTCGGGCGCTTTTTCAGACGTCGCAGTCCTTTCTCTCCTTGTTGCTAGGGGCTTTTTGTATGGCTTATAGCTTGTAAGCTCGTCTGCCGAGGTGTTTGCCGCAAATCCTCTTGCTCCAACTCCCATTCTCCATAAAACCTGAGAATCAAATCCCGAGCTTGCGACAGAATCATTCATTTTCTTAACGTCAAGCTTATCGCGGTACATATAAACGTAATTTTTGATTATATCAGCGCCACAGAGCACCGCCTGCGCGCCGTCTCTTATAAGACTGTTCGTACCCGACGAATTTCTTGAGTCTATATTGCAGGGCACGGCATATATGTCCTTACCCTGAAGTATTGCGTTTTTAGCAGTTATCATAGCGCCGCTCGACATATCGGCATCCACGACAACAGTTCCCTGCGATATCGCGCTGATTATGCGATTTCTCAGGGGAAAATGCATTCTGCGCGGCCGAGTAGTTGGAGGATATTCGGTGATTATCGCGCCGTTCTCACGTATGCGCTCCGTGAGCTTCAGATGCTCCTTTGGATACACTACGTCGATGCCGCAGCCAAACACCACGACAGTCTTACCTCGCGCGGCAATGGTCGCCGCAGATGCCACCCCGTCTATACCGAGTGCCATTCCGCTAATCACTATCGCGCCCGCGGAGGCTATCTCATAAGCTATTTTATACGCCGCTCTCATACCGTATTCACTCATACTTCTGGTGCCGACCACCGATATGCAGAGCCTTCCGTTAAAATCGGGAAGCTCTCCGAGATAGTACAGTACCACGGGTGGATTTTTCAGAGCGCGCAGGCTTGACGGATATCTTTTATCCCCGTAGCAGAGCACACCCGCTCCTATGCTCTCGCAGGTTTTTATTATGGTGTTTGCCTCGTCAAGTGCTTTGTCGCACAAGTCCTCCGCAAGACGCTCGCTCACTCCGCAGGAAACGTAGTCGTCAAAATCCGCCTCATATATATGGTCAACGGATTCAAATTTTTCGACGAGCGCAAGCACGTCAGAGTTGCCCGCGCCGCATTTTTGCGCAAGCCATATCCATTTAACAACATCCTTCATGTCCTTTTCCTTCCCTAATAGTTATCAGCCGAAAAATTCCCACATTATAACTGCGGCAGCAGTGGCGGCGTTAAGCGACTCCACTCCGTCAGACATTGGTATATACACGCTCTGCGTACAAGCCGATACCGTCTCGGGCGAAAGACCGTGCCCCTCGTTCCCTATGACCACGCAATCGCCATCTGATATCTCAAGCTGTCCAAGCCTTGCGGCATTTTCGTCAAGGGCAGCGGCGAATACTCTGCGTCCTCGTGCTTTGAGCACGGACACTGCGTCCACTACCGAATCAACTCGGCAAACAGGAAGTGAGAATACAGTTCCCATTGATGCCCTGACGGTCTTTGCGCTGTATATATCCGCGCAATCGCGGCTCATCACCAGACGGTCCACGCCAAAAGCGGCGG
>CAJGCF010000071.1 GCA_904501865.1 uncultured Clostridia bacterium | reverse complement strand
AGTTAGAGGTTCGATTCCCGTAGCACGACGTGCTGCTCTTTCTTTTTTGGTGACCCGCATGGGCTTATGAGAACACTTCGACTCGGCAAAGCCGAGTTAGAGGTTCGATTCCCGTAGCACGATGTGCTGCTCTTTCTTTTTTGGTGACCCGCATGGGCTTATGAGAACACTTCGACTCGGCAAAGCCGAGTTAGAGGTCATGTTCCCATACTTTTTGAATAGAAAACGAACAGAGCAGCAAAGATACTCTGTTCGTTTTTTTGTGTCAAACCTTGTTATCTCCCACGAGTGCCCTTCTTGCCTGTTAGAATACGGGCTATCAAAGTCCTTTTTACTTTCATAGATCCGAATGGGCAAAACTCTTGACAGCAGAAACATTTTATGCATTTCTTGCGGTCTATTACGGGGATTGTGTTTTCCATAGTTATAGCTTGAGCGGGACATATCTGTCGGCATTTCTCACAGCCGCGGCACTCCTTTTTTACTACGATTGGCTTTGCCTCGAGCGCTTTTTTCGCTATTTTCCCGAAAAGCCTTGACTTGCTGTCGAAAAGCAGACTGTTTCGAACGGCAACGTTTTTATAGTCGCTTATTACGAACTCGTCAATGTTGCCAAATATCTTGAGATCGTCTATGCTTTTAGGAATAAGATCGCGCTCTTGTGCTGCCTGAAGCGTGGGGACATCGTCTGCGGACAGTCCTATTATTTTAGCGCATACGAGATCGAGCTTGTGCGGAGAAGGGGAGACGAGTATAGCTCCTATGTGACGGGGCAAGCCTTGAGTAGGACCGTTGCCCTCCATTCCTACGATGGCGTCGGCTATGCATAGCTCTACCTTTGGGGCAAAATACTCGTCGATATCAACTATCATGCGCGCGAAATCCGCGGCGTTTGGATATCGGAAATGATATTCCGGTTTCATAGTTCCGGGGATAACTCCAAACATATTCTTTGCCGCTGCGCTCATGCCCATCATTCCGTGAGTTTTGAGCTTGCAAAAATTGATTATAGCATCTGCCTCGTCGAGATACGATGTGTATGTAAAGCTATGTGCTATCTTGGCTCCATCAAAGCTTGTCTCTGTCTGGTCAAAATTGCGATTGAGCTCTCCACCGATGCGCTCAATGTCATCTAAACCGCATACATTGTATACCTTATTTAAAAATGTGGAGTTGTAGAGCCCTCCGGGGCTGTCTCCTACTATAACTCGCGAAGCTCCTCTCTCAAAAAGCATTTTTACAAGCTCGCAAATGAGAGTGGGGTGAGTGGTTACCGCCGCATCGGGCTTCGCGAATGTCACAAGATTTGCCTTTATGGCTACGCAAGAGCCTTTTTGGACCCAATCAAGCCCGCCGCAAGTATCTATGAGCCGTTCAAGAGCGCTCCTGACCTCTTTTTCATCATAAGTATGGCAAACAACTGCCGCTACGTCGTATTTTGACATTTTCTTTCCTTTTTAGATCTATATATAATATGCTTCCGAAAAACACGTGACGGAGTGTTTCGCAAGTTTTTGTTATGTTAAGTTAATTATAGCACACTTTTGCCGACTGTCAAGGTCAATTTTATCAATAAAATAAACTAATGTTTGAGTGTATTTGTACAATATTGTGGATTTTTAGAGTTTTAAAATCAATCCGTTGACTTTGTTTGTGAACAAAACAGTCTATAAGGTGAATTTTTTGTGAACTCACTGTAAAGAAATTCAAAAAGCAAGCTCAAGTCGTTGACAATTTGGACCTGTTGTGATATCATATCATTATGTATTGTTTTAACTTTTTTGTCACGCAACTTGCCGTATTTGTTTGACGAAAACGTTCAAGCAATGTCAAATCTTAAGAGGTAAAACCTCAAATCTTAATGGAGGACTTAAAAATGTTCCAGAATATGAAGAGAATACTCTCCACCGTTTTGGCGCTCGTTATGGTCATCTCTTGCGTTGCTATCATGGCAGCCTGCGGACCCGAGGAGCAGCCCGAGGTTAAGGCAGAGTATACTTACAACACTTATCTTTCTACGTTCCCTACGGTTTGGAACAACCACACTTACCAGACCGCAACCGACGGTGAGATCCTTGGCTACACAGAGCCCGGATTCTATACCTTTGACTACAACGAAGACAAGACCGGCTACAAGGTCGTTCCCGACATGGCTACTTCTGAGCCTATCGACGTAACAGCAGATTACGTTGGCGAGGAGTGGGGCATTGAAGAAGGCGAAACGGCAAGAGCTTGGAAAATAGTTCTTCGTCAGGACATCAAGTGGCAGGACGGCACTGCTATCAAGGCTCAGGATTTCGTAACATCCATGAAGCTTCTTCTTGATCCTACAGCTAACAACTACCGCGCAGATACTATGTACACCGGTAACATGGTAATAACCAACGCTAAGAACTACTTCTACAGCGGCAAGGATGTTACAGAGGACAATGGAGCTACCGGAACTTGGACCCGTGAAGATCTCGTTAAGGGTGATGACGGTGTTTACACGACCGGCGCAGGCAAGAAGATATGGATCGCTCTTACGACCGATATCGATTGGCTCGGCGGCTACTCCCTTGATTTCTACGTAAACTACTACGGTGATGCTTACTTTGGCACAGAAAGCTACGCAGCTCTTAAGGCTCTCGCGGACGAGAACGGTAACGTTGCTGTTACTGACGATTCTCTCGCTCTTCTTGAAGGCACCATTACTGCAGTTGCAGACTGGGGCGAGACCGCGGCAGACGTAGTTAACTACATGCTTTACGACAGCACTTATCCTAACCTTGACTTTGACAAGGTTGGTATTAAGGCAGTTTCTGACTACGAGCTCGTTATCATCATGGAGAGACCTCTTGAGGGCTTCTACCTCCTTTACTCTCTTACAGGCGCATGGCTCGTAAACGAGAAGCTTTACAATGAGTGCAAAGAGATCAAGGACGGCGTTTACTACAACACATACGGTACATCCGCTGAGACATATATGTCTTACGGTCCTTACATGCTTGAATCCTTCCAGAAGGATAAGCAGTTCGTTCTCGTTAAGAACCCCAACTACTACGGCTACAATGACACTACCGACGTAACTACATACCAGACAACAAGAATCGTTTACGATTACGTTGAAAAGCCTGAGACAGCTATGGAGCTCTTCCTTCAGGGTAAGCTTGACTCCAAGGGTCTTGACGTTGACCAGATCGCAGATTACTCCAAGTCTGAGCACGTTTACTACACCGACGGTGCGTCCACCTTCTTCATCGCAATGAACCCCGATCTTGACGCTCTCACCGCAGAGCAGGCAAAGACCCCCGGAACGAACAAGACTATCCTTACAGTTAAGGAGTTCCGTCAGGCGCTCTCCTTCTCTCTCGACCGTGCAGCGTTCAACCTCGCTTGTGACCCCACAGGTTCCAGTGCGTTTGGTATATTCAACAACCTCATCATCTCTGACCCTGAGACCGGTACATCCTACCGTAATACCGACGAGGCTAAGAAGGTTCTCGTTGAGTTCTGGGGACTTGCTGACGAGGTAGGCGAGGGCAAGCTCTATGCGACCATGGACGACGCTATCGCTTCCATCACGGGCTACAACCTTGCTATGGGTAAGGAATACTTCGATAAGGCATACGATATCGCTATCGAGAAGGGTCTTATGACTGCAACCGACAAGGTTGAGATAAAGATAGGTATGCCCAACGGAACATCCAAGTTCTATACAAACGGTTACGAGTTCCTCGTAAACAACTATACCGCGGCTGTTAAGGGCACAAAGCTCGAGGGCAAGCTTACCTTCACAAAGGATGATACCCTTGGTAACGGATTCTCCGATGCTCTTAAGGCTAACCAGGTTGACCTTCTCTTTGGAGTAGGCTGGCAGGGCGCAGCTCTTGACCCCTACTACCTCATGACTGCTTACACTCAGTCCAGCTATCAGTACGACCCCGCTTGGGATACTTCTTCTGAGCAGCTCGTAATTGAGGTTGACGGTGTTAAGTACACTGCATCTGTTTGGGATTGGACTTGCGCTATGCAGGGTGAGACTGTTGCTATCACTCCCGTTGACGGCGGTGAGGCTATAGAGTTCTCTTGCGGACTTAACGACGAGAACCCTGAGCTCCGTCTCCAGCTCCTCGCAGCTCTTGAGGGCGCAGTTCTCTCTACCTACGACTTGTTGCCTCTTAACAACGAGTCCTCTGCGGCTCTTAAGGGAATGCAGATCAAGTATTACACTGAAGAGTACGTTTACGGTGTAGGCCGTGGTGGCATTAAGTACATGACATACAACTACACTGATGCTGAATGGGATGCATACGTTGCAGAGCAGGGCGGCACACTCAACTATAAGTAATATTTGAGTGGTCAGATCAATAATATCTGAATTTTAGTTAAACGATACCCCGAGGGGTTTCTCTCGGGGTGTCGTTGATTTGCGGTTTATAGACTTTTGACTTTTTTACAGAGATTGTGTTAGCTTGCCTTTTAGTTGGCTTGCAAATAATAAATCAAGCCCTTTTGACAATAATATCTGTATATTACGTGAAGGGCGAGCTAATGCAATCTCGTATTGCGCAGTTTACCAAATCAAGTTCGCCGCGCCTATTGCGTGGCAAATGGGGGTCTTTATGTTTAAGTATGTTCTGAAAAGAATTGCGTTGATGCTTGTGGTCTTTATGATCATAACGTCTATATGCTTTATTCTTGTAAAGCTTCTTCCTACGACCGAGGCGACTCAGTTCGGTAAGGATATGGCTATCATAGAGCAGAGAAGAGAGCAGCTCGGATACAACAAGCCGCTGATGGAGCAGTACTGGATATTTATACAGAAAACGCTTATCGGCGGAGACTGGGGTGTTTCCGAGAGAATGTATCTTGGCCAAGACGTATGGGAGGTGTTCATTGACAAGCTTCCCGCAACTATGCTGGTCAACACGTATACTATGCTTATCGCGGTTCCGATAGGATTGCTTCTCGGCATATACGCGGCACTTAAAAAGAATAAATGGCAGGATCACCTGATATCCACTGGAGTCATGGTGTTTATTTCGGTGCCTTCTTATATTTACGCTTTCTTGGTACAGTATTTGCTGTGCTTTAAGTTCCCGATATTCCCTATGCAGATGCTTCCCGGAGATGATTACTTTACGTGGGAGATGTTCGTTTCTCTCGTGCCTGCTATCATTTCTCTTGGTTTCGGTACTATCGCGGGACTTGCAAGATATACGAGAGCCGAGCTTTGCGAGGTGCTTACAAGTGAGTATATGCTTCTGGCAAGAACCAAAGGACTTACCAGAGGACAGGCTACCGTTCGTCACGCTCTCCGCAACTCCATGGTACCGATTTTCCCCATGATCATGGGTGAATTTATCGGAATCATAGGCGGATCTCTCATTATAGAGCAGATCTTTGGAATCCCCGGCGTAGGACCTCTTTACATCAAGTCCATCACGTCACTTGACTACAACTTCTACATGCTTCTCAACTGCTTCTACACGGCAATAGGACTTGTCGCGGGAATCGTTGTTGACTTGAGCTACGGATTTGTAGATCCTCGTATAAGAATGGGAGAGAGATAATGGACTACACTAATATACCGATAGAAAAGTTCCGTTTTGCCGATAAGGATCGCAGAACAGGAGATAAAAAATTTGATACCAAGCCTGTAAGCTATGCCAAGGACGTATGGGTGCGTTTCTGTAAGAACAAGAGCTCGGTCGTTGCCGCGTGCATCATTTTGATACTTTTGCTCTTCTCCATTTTCGTGCCGATCTTCTGTAACACCACGTATTCCGAAAGCTTGACTGATACCACGTATCTTGAATATTCAAAGCTTTTGCCCAAGAGCGAATTTTTCTCAAAGTTCGGCTTCTGGGACGGCTGTAGCGACAAAACTATAAGCAAAACTTATTACAATTATTGGAATGCTCTTTCCGTTGAGACGGGAACAGACGTTATAAAGGAAGTCTACAAAGCAGATTACAAGGATCCAAGCTCACTGTCGAGCGATACCTTCTATGATGTAAGTATAGACTCTTATTACAGCAACGGTATGACCTTCCTTACGCTCACCGAAGATCAGTATAAGGATCTTCAGGCTTGGCAGAATGAGAACGGTATCCAGGTCATATATCCCGCAGTCGACGAGACTAAGATAGAGAACCCCATCGACGCGAAGGACGCTAACGTTTGGTACGTTACGGACAGAAAAGGTGCGGCAAAGTTTGACGCACAGGGCAACTATATAGATGCATATCTGACCGGCGGAAACGATGACGCTTATGACAGTCTCAGAATTGACAGCGATGACGGCTCTTACCGTTACGCAAAGATAGGCGGAACCTCTACAAACAAGAGCTATACCGTCAGAGTATTCAAGTACACCTATTTCCAGTACAGATACGGTGATGAGCCCTGCTTCCTCTTTGGAACAAACGCAACAGGACAGGATCTTTTGACCAGACTTGCTGCGGGTGCGAGATTCTCTTTGATCCTTGCTATATCGATCTCCTTCGTTAACCTTTTCATCGGTGCTATTTACGGTGCTATTGAGGGTTATTACGGCGGAGCAGCCGATCTTATTATGGAACGTGTATCCGACGTGCTCGGTGGAATTCCTTCCATGGTCGTAATGTCATTGTTCCAGCTGCATCTGGCATCAAAGGTCGGACCTGTATGGTCGTTGGTGTTTGCCTTCGTGCTAACGGGCTGGCTTGGAATGGCGGCGCGAACCCGTATGCAGTTCTATCGCTTTAAGAACCAGGAATATATTCTGGCGGCAAGAACTCTTGGCGCAAGCGACGGTCGACTTATGTTCAAGCATATATTCCCCAATGCTATGGGTACTCTCATTACGGGAAGCGTGCTCTCCATCCCCGGAGTTATCTTCTCTGAGTCCAGCTTAACTTATCTCGGAATTGTTAACCTTGAAAGCTCAACTCAGACCTCAGTAGGTACGTTGTTGTCAAATGGAAACGGACTTCTTGCGTCCTTCCCGCATATAATCCTTTTCCCCGCAGTATTTATTGCTCTCCTTGAGATCTCGTTCAACCTCTTCGGT
>CAJGCF010000070.1 GCA_904501865.1 uncultured Clostridia bacterium | reverse complement strand
AACACCGACAAATACAATATAAAGCGACATCAGCGCGGTTCCAAGCTTAATTAGTTTATTTTTCATGTTTACCTCCATGACAGATGATCGAGAAAGAGCTAAAACATTCTGCACTGTCGTTTTTGCTGAGTCTATTGTTTGAGCAATCGGATAAATTCCTCTTTATCCATAAGCACGTTGAGTGCCGCAAGCAGAGAATTTGACGTCATTCCGCACGGAAGTCCGAGTCTTTTCGCAAGCTTGTCCCGCTTCTCCGCACTTGAGGGTTTTCCTGTGAGCTCTGCCTCAAAGAGATCAAGCTTGGTTATCTCCTCTCGGTGACACTCGTCGCCGTCACTCTCCCTTGAGAACGGCTCGAGCAGATTGCGAATAATATCCGCGTCCGTGCCCTCAACTCCAAGATATCCCTCTGCCGACGGTGCGGCTTTTCTTTTCTCTTTGCCCTCAATCTGAGGGATATAGAGCTGAATAAGCCTGTCCTTCGGAATAGCCGACGTAATATGGGAACGAATGAGCTTTCCCGCTCCATCGCTATCCGTCATAACTATCACCTTGCTTTTTTCGGCGAGCTTTTTGAGTATCGCCAGCTTTTCTCGGCTCTTGAACACGCCGAATCCGTCCGTGGTCAGAATACACGCCTCTGCCACAGACGATATTTTTATTTTGTCATATTTGCCCTCAACTATGATGGGCAGAGCAATCTTAAGCTTTTCCATATATAGCCATCAAATCAATTTATTATAAGAAAGTAAGCTATTACCGCCGCTCCGAGAATTATTCTGTAAACTCCAAAAGGCGCAAAGCTGTGCTTCTTTACAAAATCCATAAGGAAGCGAATTACGAACATTGACACAACAAAAGACACAAAGCTCGCCACCGCAAGCACTATCCACGCAAGAGCGGGAACGTTTACTCCCGACTCGCTCACGTAATCGAAAAATCCGTAGCCCTTTATCAAACTTGCTCCAACCATAGCGGGTATTCCCATAAAAAACGAGAATTCTGCCGCGGCAGATCTTGACACTCCGATAGCTCTTGCTCCAAGTATGGTGGAGCCCGAGCGTGACGTACCCGGTACTATTGAGAGAGTCTGAAAGCCTCCTATAAGCAGAGCCTGTGAGAATGAGATTCCCTCCACGGCATCTGTACTTGCTTGATTTGACCTCTGCCATCTTTCAACTATGATAAACAGAGCTCCATAGACTATCAATGCAATAGCCACAGTCACCCAATTATATATCCAGCCGTCGATATCCTTTCCCGTCGCCTCCTCGAGCAGCTTGTCACCGACAATGCCTACAAGTGCCGCGGGAATACTCGCCACAAGCACCTTGAGCCAGAGTACCCACGTGCTCTTTTTCTCGACAGTACTCTTTGAGGTCGCAAAGGGATTGAGCTTGCGAAAAAACAGCACCATGACCGCAAGTATAGCACCGAGTTGTATGACCACCTCAAACATACTCATATATTCTGACGCAAATTCTCCTCCAAGCGAGGGAGCTACGTTGAGCTTCAAAAACTCATCAAGCAGAATGAGATGTCCCGTAGAGCTTACCGGAAGCCACTCTGTTATGCCCTCAACCACGCCAAAGATAAAAGCTTTTATTATCTCAATAAATTCAAGCATATTTTTCTCCAAATTGATTATTGATCTCCGCCCGCGCGCATAATATCGCCCTCTTTGACCTCAAAGGGCACACGGCACCAGAATATCATAGAGGGATGAGGCGCAGACTCTGCCTCGCTTCCGTCGGGAAGATATATCTCATTTACAGAGAAGGCTCTACCTATCTTTGACGGAGATATCATTTCTGCCACCTCGCCTATTTTAACCTTGTTTCTCTGAACAAATCTGTAAAGCCTTCCGTCTTTATTTTCGATCTCGACATTACGCTCGGCAAGCTTTGCCGCCTCCACATCATTATAATCTGTTGCGGTGGCGAAATATGCCTTATCCCTGATGTAGCCCGTCTGAGTTCCAAGCTGAGCATTGTCCATAGGATTGTCGAGATAATATCCCGTGCAGTACTCTCTGTGCGAAACACTCTCAAGCTCACGTTGCCACTCGGGATCAAACCTGTACCCCTCGGGGTCTGCAAAATAAGCATCAATAGCCATTCTGTACGCATTGGTAACTACCGCTGTGTAGTATGCGCTCTTCATTCTTCCCTCTATTTTGAATGAGTTTATTCCGCTCGCCACAAGCTCGGGAATATGCTCGATCGTGCACATATCCTTTGAGGACATAATAAACGTGCCAAGCTCTGTCTGTTCTATCGGAATAGGCAGATCAGGGCGCTTTTCTTCATATACTATGTAGTTCCACCTGCAAGGCTGAGTACATCTGCCGCGATTAGCGTCCCGTCCCGTCATCATATTGGAAAGCATACACCTACCGCTATATGACACGCACATGGAGCCGTGAATGAACGCCTCAAGCTCGACGTCGTCGGGCAGGCGCTCTCTAATAGCGCGGATCTCCTCAAAGCACAGCTCTCTTGCGAGCACCAGCCTTTTTGCGCCAAGAGCAACGTAAGCAAGAGCCGCCTCGGGAGAGACTATGCTTGCCTGAGTTGATACGTGTATCTCAGCATCGGGCAAAAGCTCCTTAACAAGCGTCATAACTCCGAGATCCGCGACTATAAACGCGTCTATCTGCGCGTCTGCTATATCGCGCAAAAATTTCTTCAAGTCCTCATATTCGTCACCGTGTGGCATGGTGTTTAGAGTAAGATATAATTTCTTCCCTCTATCATGCGTATATTTTACCGCCTCGTAAAGCTCCTCTACAGTAAAGTTATCCGCCGCCGATCTCATTCCAAAGCTCTGTCCGGCGCAATATACCGCGTCCGCGCCGTATAAAAGAGCCGCACGGAGCTTTTCAAAATTTCCCGCGGGAGAGAGAAGCTCGGGGCGCTTTATTTCAAAAGATCTTATACTCATATCTAAATCCTGTTTCTTCAAAATCTTGTGCGCCAAAAAGACACACATACACATTTTATTTTAACACAAAAATTGTCGCGTGTCAATGTGTTATAATAACAAAAGCGAGCCGTTCACAAAAAGTGACGGCTCGCGTCTTATTAAAGACAGATAATGAACAACCATGCGAGGATAGCCGTGATTATAGAGCTTACGTTGATAGTAGGCAACGCGACCACCGCTCCTATAAGTGAGAACAGGAAGATTATTATTCCGAATATCCTGCATTTTTCCTTTTTTAAACCAAAAAGTCCAAAAATACCCGCAAGCAGCGTTAGGATTCCGACTGCCGCCGATATAATTGCTCCTACGTTAAGGGCAATAACAGCCTGAAACGCCTGCACAGGCGCATAAATGCCCCAGATGATATAGATTATACTTATAAGTATTTTGAAAACGTTTCTCGTGCTTTTCTTCATCTTTTTCTTTGCCATAATAACACTTCCCTTCTTAAGATCAATACTCTCTACCCCTATTATAATACATTCTGCCGAAAATGTCAACAAGCTGACATATAAGAGAAAACCTCTTTTTGGAGAAATGCTGCCTTGACAAAAAAGCACTTTTGTGATAGAATTTTGATATTGAGACAAAACTTACAGAAGAAGGGAAAGTTATGGAGCACGATTTTAAAAACTACAATCCTTACAAAGGGCTTGTACTGTCGGTAGCCCTGCTTATCGGAATACCGTTTGTGTCCTGGTTCGTCGTATATCTGTTTATGAGCTTGTGGAATTCGCAGCTTAGCGCACTTGACAAAGCTACGGCAAGATCCTTAGGTCTTATTTTAGGATCTATGTTCCACCTTGCGTGTATGATCGGAGGATTACTTGATACACCCTTCAAAGTGCTCGTCAAAAGAATAAAGGAATTCTTCGAGCTCGTGTCTCTGTCCCCCGCTCTCGCATTCAGAGGCTATCGGGACAATATAAAGGCAGACGGAGTGAATTTTTTGATATTTTCCTCAATAATTGCGGCAAACGTAATAGCATGTGTACAGAGTGTAAACCATACCGTAAGCTTGTTTTAACAAAAAGTGCGGGATCCTGCGATCCCGCACTTTTATTTTCCAAACAAGCTACCAAATGTCTCAAGTATCTTGAATCTTATCTTGTATTTAGGATTGTCCGTCTCAGTGATTATCTTGTACTGATCCGAGCTCAGTCCCACGGATATAAATGCCTCCTCATTGCTCTCGGCATCGCCAGCACTCGCGGCAGACAAACAGAGCGGCGGGAACAGACAGCACCACCAATTCTTCCCCTCGGCATCTCCTATGCACACCTTGAGAGAAACGTACTCTCCCTCGGGGAATGCACAGCTATCGTAGGTCCTTGTGGGATAGTGCTCCCTATCCATCTCAACGCTCACGCCATAATCATAGCCCTCATTTTTTACGACCTGCTCGGCTCTGCTTTGAATATCTCCCATGATCGCGTTTATACTTGCTATCGCCTCGTCCTGCGAGCTACAATTCTCAACTGCGGGGGAGACCACCTTGATTATCTCGTCACGCACCTTGAGCTTGAGTGCCTGGTCCTCCTCGCTATCCGAGTTTGCCAATACGTGTAACCTGACTACCGTGTCGTATATCTCGCTCTCTCCGTGCACGGGAAACAATCCCGAAAACATTGCCAAAGCAAGAATTATAAGAGTACAGATAAGTAATTTTTTAGAATAAGCCATTGTATGAATAATCCTTTCTTGATAGTAATAAAAGGATTATTGTCACACAATGGCTTATTCATTCACAAATAATTAAATTTTCTCACTGTTTTTTATTCTTCGGGTAAGATCCTTGGGCTTTTCGGTGATATCTCCCGCCTTCGTCAGCGCCCACTTGGTAAACACGGGGCCGAATATCTCGTAAACGAGCACCGCGAACAGTATAACGAAGCGTACGACAGCAGCAATATCCACCGATATCATTCCGTCCGCGCTCACTGTGCTTACCATTCCCAAGGCAACGCCTGCCTGCGGGAACAGGGTAATTCCAAGATACTTGACTATATGGTCGTCACATTTCACAAGCTTTGCCGACGACATAGCGCCGAAATACTTTCCAAGGCAACGCGCGATTATGTATATCACGCCGATAAGCACAAATATGGGCTGCTTGAATACGCCGAGGTCAAGCTCTGCGCCGCTTATGACAAAGAAAAGAATCAACAAAGGCTTTGTCCAACCGTCAGCCCTTGACATCATCTCGTCGGAGCACTCGCATACGTTGCAGAAGATAGTTCCACACATCATGCACGTAAGAAGCGAGGAAAATCCTATGTGAACCTCTCCTATATGCAGATTTTTAAGCTGTGTGAGTGCCACGGCTGCGAAAACGAAGGTAATAACAAGACTGAGACGGTTGCTGTTGGAGTGGAAAAGCTTTTCAAGCTTTGAAAGAACAAATCCAAGCAACGCTCCAAGTATGAGGGAGGCAAATATCTCCACCAAAGGCTCAACTATTATTGAGATTGGGTTCATAGCTCCGCCCTGCACCGCCTTTGCAATACCAAACATTATAGCAAACACCACAAGTCCCACCGCGTCATCAAGGGCAACTATGGGCAAAAGCAGATCTGTAAGCGGACCCTTTGCCTTGTACTGCCTTACGACCATCAAAGTGGCCGCGGGAGCCGTTGCCGTCGCGATAGCCGAAAGGATAAGCACGGCAGGAATAGGCAAATAATCCGTTCCCGTAGCCGACAGTAAAATATAGTGAAGTGCCCACAGGACCGCCACGCAAACCGCGCTTGTAGCCAATGCCTGAAGAACTCCTATAACAGTCGCCTGCTTGCCCGTCTTTTTAAGGTCGGATAGCTTAAACTCACTGCCGATAGAAAAGGCGATAAATCCGAGCGCTATCTCGCAAACTATCCCGAGCCCCTCGATATCGGAGAAATCCGACGCGCCAAAGCCGAGGTGATAATCTCCAGGGAGAGTTATACGTCCAAGACAGAAGCAACCTATAAGAATACCCGCGATAAGATATCCAGTGACCGCGGGGAGCTTTAAAAGCTTGCACACGCGAGACATAAGAAGTCCCGAAAGAGCACACATTGAAATGCTCAAAAGAATCTGAACGTGATCCATAACAAAATCATCTCCTATGTAAATCGGAGGCTCCGAGGCCC
Source organism: uncultured Clostridia bacterium (assembly GCA_904501865.1). GTDB lineage: Bacteria > Bacillota > Clostridia > Oscillospirales > CAG-272 > SVTX01. The sequence goes on along the minus strand of CAJGCF010000070.1, from coordinate 960 downwards.
CCAAAAAATATGTACCTTGTTATTATATTCCTCCCCTTTCGGTTTGTCAATATGCAAGATAAACAATTACCACCGACTTTTTTTGACTTATTTAAACATTTTTTATGCGCGCCACGCTTGAATCAAATTAATTCTGCCCGAAATTGCCAAAAAGGTCTTGACACCACAGCCTCTCGTGTGGTATAATACCATAGTTGAGAAAAAGATAATATTGGGATGTCGCCAAGCGGTAAGGCACTAGACTTTGACTCTAGCATTCGTCAGTTCAAATCTGGCCATCCCAGCCAAATCCCCGAGGACTTGTCCTTGGGGATTTACTTTTTCACTTTTCACTCTTCACTTTTCACTAACTCGGGGATTTGGCAAGGTTAGAAGTAATAGTGAATAGTGAAGAGGTGAGGTTGATTTTGCTGCGCAAAATCTTCATTTTAGGTTGAAAAGTAATAGGTTTTATGGTATAATGGAATAAAGTCAAAAAGGAGGTATGTAATATGTCTGAAAGTCCTTTGATGATAAAGTCGAAAGCGTTTGCATTAGAGGTTATTCGCGCTTGCAAGGTGCTACGAGAAGCGAGGTGCGAAAGCGCGCTGATCAATCAGTTTCTGCGTTCAGGAACGAGCATCGGTGCGAACATTCGAGAGGCGTTTTACGCACACGGCAAGGCGGACTTTGTGGCAAAGTTACATATTGCCCTCAAGGAATGCTCCGAAACAGAATATTGGCTTGAGCTTTTGATTGAAAGCGGATGTTATTACGACAAAACGATTTTGGATAGGTGTGTTGAGGTGAAAAGAATTTTGATTGCTTCGATTAACACGGCAAAGGAGAACATCAAATGAAGAAAAAACATCTCCGTGAAATAAATGGCGACAAAATACGTTGGCAATATTTCACTTGGCCTATTTTGATATTGTTATTTTGTATGATTTTTGTTCCTTACTGTATCTTTGTTTTTTCTTT
>CAJGCF010000069.1 GCA_904501865.1 uncultured Clostridia bacterium | reverse complement strand
TTAGAGTTGTGTTACTCTTTTCTTTTGACAGATCTGTATTCGCACTTGCTTTTTTGCTTTGTACTTATTTCTTCTGTTGTTCAATTGTCAAGGTTCAATCCCTCGCACTTTTTTCGTGCGAGCTTGTCTATTATATCACTTTATTCGAGCCTTGTCAATACCTTTTTTAAAATTTTTTAAAAAAGTTTTAAGGGCTTCAAGCGATATATTTGGTTTCCGCTTTTAGCGGCAACTCGTATATTCTACCACAACCCCTTTCTTTTGTCAAGCGTTTTTTGAAAAAAATCAAGCTTTTTTGCTTTTTTGTTGATTTTACCACACAAATCGTTATAATTCACCGTCTTCTTTGCCATTTTTACCATCTACGGACTCAGTTTATGCATAAAAAGAGCCAAAACAAGCAAAATAAATGAAAAGCGGAGGTAATTATGCTCACTATCTTCATAAGAACGGTAATTATATACGTCATAGTAACCATAACTATGCGAATCATGGGCAAAAGACAGCTTGGCGAGCTTGACGTGGGTGAGTTGGTCATAACCATACTTCTCTCCGAGATAGCCACGACGCCTATAACAAATCCCGAGACGCCCGTTGTCGAGGCTCTTATTCCCATAGTCACTCTTGCCGCGCTTGAAATACTGACGTCTGTTATGATACTCAAGGTACCGGGTGTTAAAGGCATACTCTCCTCAAAGCCCGCGGTGCTTGTGTGTCGAGGCAGGATAGATAATAATATGATGAAAAAGGTGCGCATATCTCTTGAGGAGCTGGTCAGTCAGATACGGCAGAACGGAATATTTGATCTTGACGAGGTGGACTACGCCATACTTGAGGAAAACGGAAAAATGTCCGTAATACCCAAGAATGCCAACCGTCAGCCTGACAAGCAGGATATGGGGGTAGAGTGCGCCGACAACGGTCTTATGCATATCGTGATATCCGACGGACACATCAACTCGCACAGTTTGGGGCTTATAAAAAAAGACCGCGCGTGGCTTGAGGGCAAGCTTGGGCGGCTCGGGGTATCCATCAAGGATATTTTCTGTATGACGGTTGACGACGCGGGAAAGATATTTATTCAAAGACATGACGGCAAACAGATAATAAAAAAATGAGGTAGCGCGGCTACCTCGTTTTTATGTAGATTACTTCTTCCCCGCACAGACGTCGGCAAGCGGACACTCCGCGCACCTTGGCGAGCGCGCCTGACAGGTATCTCTGCCAAACTGTACTATGCGATGACAAAAATCGCTCTGCTCCGAGGGCTCCACAAGCTGACTCATTATCCTCTCGGTCTTGACGGGGTCCTTCACGGTCTCGGGGTAAAATCCAAGTCTGCCGCATATACGGATGCAGTGAGTATCCGCAACTATCGCGGGCTTGCCATAAAGGTCGCCGAGCAGAAGATTTGCTATCTTCCTCCCAACGCCAGAGAGCTCAAGCAGCTCATCCATACTGTCGGGCACGACTCCTCCGAATCTCTCGATCAGCATCTTACACGACTCCGAGATATCCTTTGCTTTCATATGATACAGTCCGCATGGGCGCACTATTTCTTCTATATCTTCAACGGATGCGGACGCGAGGCTTTCGAGTGTTGGAAATTTAGCGAAAAGCTCTCGGCAAACTATATTTACTCTGGCATCGGTACACTGCGCCGAGAGTCTGCCCATAACCAGCAGCCTCCAGCCTTGCGACACGTCGCCTCCCCACTCGAGCGCGCACTCGGCGGACGGATATATCTCCTTGAGGCGCTCCGTGACAAGTCGCGCCTTTGCTTTTTTATCAACTTTCTTCATTATATATATTCCTGACCTTAATCGTGAGCTTGCCTCGCAGGTCGCGCGGGGCTCTGCTTACATTATATCACGCACGTCCCATTTTGTCAACTCGGCGGCGATAGCAGGAGCCTTTTGCGCAAAAGCTCAACGTCGCTCTCTGTAAGTGCCTCGTCTACGTCCGCATCGGCGCAGAGCGGACAGAAGCTTGAGAGCGCGATCTCGGTATTCTCGACCAGCCTGCGCATCATCAGAAGGTCATAAAGCTCCGCGTTACCGTTAGCGTCGATATCCCCTGACACGTGAAGGCTATGTATAACATTATTGAAATCTACTCCGTCATAGCTCTGCGAGGCGCACTCAACGCCGCTTGCCGAATACCAATCCTTATGCCCCTGCTCCGTCGCTCTTTTGTCCGAGCAAAGAAAGTGACGGCGGCTGATAGAGCCGCTCGTGTGGTTTTTTGTGGGCGGGTCGTCCCAGGTCACGTCGACGTGATACCACTCGCCGTCTATCTTTACAAGATTCCAGATGTGCTCTATGCTATCACTTGCCGCAAACTCACACTCAATACCTATCTCACGCAGGATAGCCATATACGCCCAAGCGTACCCTTGACACGTGCCCTTTTTATTGACGAAAAAGCCGTAGAGGTCACGGCTCTCAAGACTGAGGTCATACTCAAATCCGAGACACAGCATATCGTGCACGAGAAGAGCTCTCTCCGCCTGACTCTTACCTTTCCCGACAAGCGCCGCCGCTCTCTCCACCTCCTCGCGACAGTATGCCACTCTTTGATACGCCTCTCCCTTGCTCATACTGTACCTCGGACGCACCGAGGTAACGTAGCCGTCCTCTTTGTAAGAAAAAGAAAGGTGATTGTCCACAAAAAAGAGATACGGGTCGTTTTTTGTGACACCTGAAAAGAGTGTGCCTATATCCTCGGGGCTTATGTTAAAGCGAGAGAGATCTATGCTCTCCTCAAAGGCGTAAAAGCCCTCGGACATAGCCCTCATAGCCTCCTCCGCATAGCAGATGTCCTCGGCACTTGTCTCAATGAAAGACACATCAAGCATTTGGGGAGTTATCACAAGGCACAAAATAAAGCATATCACTCTGCGTGTCACCCCCATAAAGCTATTTTTCACAAATCTTTCCCCCTTCCTCACATACTGCTCAATTATATGCTTTTTGGGTAAAAACAAGACCAAAAAAGACTTTTTCGCTTGACGGAAGGTGAAATTTGTGATAAAATCTAATTGTTATACACAACGGAGGCAAAAATGAAAGAGAAAAAAACTATAAAAGCATCAAACGGCTCGCTTTTGCGCCGTTTTCTTCCATATTATAAGAGACACCTGCCCGTTATGGTCTTTGACCTCGTCTGCGCCGCGCTGACCACGCTTTGTGAGCTCGTGCTACCTATGATCGTCCGTGAGATAACGGGACGGGCGACCGAGGACATCGCATCCCTCACACCCACCCTCATTCTCCACTGCGCTATACTTTACATAGCTTTGAGAGTAATAGACACCGTGGCAAATTATTACATGGCGTCGGTAGGTCACATAATGGGAACCAAGATAGAGACTGATATGAGGCGAGACCTCTTTTCGCACCTGCAAAAGCTCTCCTTCTCGTACTACGACAACACCAAGGTCGGAACGCTTATGTCACGTATCACCAACGACCTCTTTGACGTTACCGAGTTCGCGCACCACTGCCCCGAGGAGTTCTTCATAGCAGGTATCAAGATAGTCTGCGCGTTCATTCTCTTGTGCACCATGAGCGTGCCTCTTACGCTCATAATATTCGCGGTCGTGCCCGTTATGATAATCACGCTGATGTATTTCAGACGAAGAATGAAAAAGAATTTCGCCGAGTCAAGAAAGCAAATAGGCGAGCTCAACTCGCAAATAGAGGACAGTCTGCTCGGTATAAGAGTAGTCAAATCCTTTGCGCGCGAGGAGCTTGAGCAGGAGAAATTCGACGGCGGCAACAAGGATTATCTACGCCTTAAGACCGAGAGATATAAAATTATGGCGTCGTTTATGTCGTCTACCCGTCTTTTTGACGGCATAATGTACATAATAGTGGTGGCTATCGGAGCTCTCTTTATGCTTATGCCCGCGGAAAATCCCGCAAGTATAACGCCTGCCGATTACGTGGCTTATCTTATGTTCGTTACCACTCTCTTGACCTCTATTCGCCGTATAGTTGAGTTTTCCGAGCAGTTTCAGCTCGGTATGAGCGGAATAGAGCGCTTTTCCGAGATAATGGACACCCAACCCGACATAGTCGACGCCAAGGGCGCAGTGCCGCTTCAAAAAGTGCGCGGCGAGGTGGAATTTGCCGACGTTTCATTCCATTACGAGAGCGAAAATCAGAACGTGCTTACCCATCTCAATCTCAAGGTGAAGGCAGGCGAGAGTGTGGCTCTGGTTGGCCCGTCGGGTGGCGGCAAGACCACTCTGTGCTCGCTCATTCCGAGATTTTACGAGGTAAGCTCGGGCAAGATACTCGTTGACGGCAAGGACATAAGGGACGTGACTATGCGCTCCCTGCGTGACAATATAGGAGTAGTTCAGCAGGACGTTTATCTGTTCTCCGGCAGTGTGCGCGAGAATATCGCGTACGGAAAAGAAAGCGCCTCCGACGAGGAGATAGTCGAGGCGGCACGGCTTGCAGGGGCTCACGATTTTATATCCTCCCTTCCTGACGGATACGATACGTACGTCGGCGAAAGAGGCGTCAAGCTCTCGGGCGGCCAGAAACAGCGCATTTCCATCGCGCGTCTGTTCTTGAAGAATCCCCCCATCCTCATTCTTGACGAGGCGACCAGCGCACTTGACAACGAGAGCGAGAAGCTTGTGCAGGAGTCGCTTGAGAAGCTGGCTCGCGGACGCACCACCTTCACTATAGCGCACCGCCTGACTACTATACGCAACGCAGACCGCATACTCGTTCTGACCGAGCGCGGAATTGAGGAATCGGGTACTCACTCCGAGCTCATTGAGCGAGGCGGAATATATAGTGAGCTTTATAAATTATATGCAGAAATGTAGTAAAAACACCGCAGAGCAATTTCTCTGTTGTCCTTAACGGAGAAATAGGTGACACAAAACTTCGGCAGAGAGCTTATTTTCTCTGCCGATTTGTGTTATAATAGGGTTAACGCAAAGCCTCCCTCCGAGAGGGAGGGGGACCGCGTTAGCGGTGGAAGGAGCCTGCGTGACTTTGAGTTAAACTCAACTTTATCGTAACGCACTCTCCCTCAGTCGCCTACGGCGCCAGCTCCCTCCCGGAGGGAGCCTATGGACGCGCTCGTGCATCTTTAGGGGTATGGGCTTTGCCCGAAGCATTTGTATTATTTGTATTACAAATGCGAAACTAGCGATAAAATGGAGGCTGGTATCAAATGCAAAAAAGCAAAATAGAGGATCTTATTAGCAATAAAAATTTTCCCTATCTTCAGCCATATTTTTATAATAATCAATTTGCATTACGCTGCGAGTTGGGGATCGGTGATGGTGATCAATATATTACCAATGCAAAAAAACGTGCAACAGAAATATTTGATATACTATTTCCTAATGGCGCAGATGCCATTATTTTCAATTATTGGATATTTGACCATTCTGATTGCGGTAGAGCCGAAAAAATTGAACTTGAAGAACTGGAATTGGATATAACCGAAGTAATTCAGAACCGAATTGAAAATGAAGTCGAGCAGCTGCGCTTTCTTTTTGAAATGCAGGCGGAATATCGTCATTATTCGGTAAGAGATTTAGAAACATACGGCGATTTTGATGATGAGTATATCGGAAAACAGCGCAGAAATAGGGTTGTATGTTATCGTGATGACAAAGAGTTTGATTACGATTCTTTAATTGACCGAGAAATCAATGGACGCGGGCATAACGTTGGCTTTGTTTCGTTTCAAAACGACTGTATCTTGTCCGTTTACGATGACCGAGGATGTGATATCGTTTTTGCAACACAGGAAAAGATGAAAGAGTTTTATCATTTGCTTGAACCATATTTCCTTTCCTACGACGTGGAAGAAATGAAAAAGCGTTTTTATCAATAAAGCAACGAACCCCGACAGATCTCGTGAAAATCTGTCGGGGTATCTATTTGTTTTATGCGGTTTAATTTTTGTTGTTGGTGATTTCTCCGATAAGAACATCACACATTTTATTCCGTATCGTTTTTTCATTGTCTGCAGTCAGCGGACGGAGAGCTGCCGCGCAATGGGCGTTCAACCTATCGAACACGGAGGGGATTGGGGGATAACGCGCCATCCGACTCAAAAAAGCCTCCCCTTTGCGAGCAAAGGGGAGGCTTTCGTTATTATTTGTCCTCCGTCAGGGTGTCACCGAAGACGTAGAGATAATAGTCCTCCAACGTCGGCGCCGTATTTTCTGCGGAAGGATGCGGTGAGGTTTCCGAAAGAATGCGTACGCGCACGCAATTTTTCTCCTTGGAGATGCCCGTCACCTTTTGATGCAGGCGAAGCTCCTCGACCTCGTTTTCCGAAACCTCCGCGATCCAGACCTTTCCCTCGATCTCCGAGATCAGAGAGGCGGGCGCTTCGGAGCGGTAGATATGTCCCTTCTTCAGAATAATGATGTTGTTTGCGATATATTCGATATCGGAAACGACGTGTGTGGCGATGATGACGATCTTATTGAAGGCGATCTGCGAAATGTAATTACGAACGGCAATGCGCTGCTTGGGGTCAAGTCCCGCCGTAGGCTCGTCGAGGATCAGAATATCGGGATCGCCGAGCACCGCGGAAGCAAGGCAAAGTCTCTGCTTCATACCGCCCGAAAGCGATCCTACCTTCGATTTGAGCGATTCCGTCAGCTCAACCGCCTCCAGCACCTGCGGAATACCCTCGCGCGCCTGCTGATTGGAGAGCCCCTTGAGCTTCGCCATATACCAGAGGTAATCCTCCACGGTAAAGGAAGGATAGATACCCGGATATTGCGGCATGAAGCCGATCTTCTCGCGGAAGCGGACACCCATGGCGCGCACGTTCGTACCGTCAAAAACGATCTCTCCCTTGTCCGCCTTCAGATTGTCCGTGATAATATTGATCAACGTCGATTTGCCCGATCCGTTGGGACCGAGAAGCGCGTAGATACCGGGCTCCAGCACTGCGGTGAAATCCGTGAGTGCTTTATTTTTTCCGTATGATTTCGAAATGAGATTCAGTTCCAGTTTCATAATTTCAAACGTTCCTTTCCTAAAATTTATGCTCTTCCGAGGAAGTTCAGAAGCGAAAGCTCCTGCAAGAAATCAAATCCGAAATAGCCGAAAAGCGTGGGTGCAAAGGCGATCATGCCCATAATGGCAAGTGTCGGCAGAAATTTTTTCGTCAAGCGGGACA
>CAJGCF010000068.1 GCA_904501865.1 uncultured Clostridia bacterium | reverse complement strand
CGCTCCTCTGAACAATTTTACAATTTTTCGTACGTTGTTGTCTATAATTATACCACACGGTGTAGTAAAATACAAGTGTAAATACAAAAGTTTAAATCTGTAATTCAAATGAGAATCTTGTTATGAAAAATCAGACCTTCGCATTGTATTTTGGAAACCGCGGATTTATGCCCGGGGATCTCATCGCAGGCGCGCGCACCGATATGATAAAGGCGGTCACCGATGCGGGCTACGATGTTCCCGTAATGGATGAGAACGCTACTCGCTACGGTGCGGTAGAAACCAGAGATTAAGGCAGACTTTATCACGACTGGCTCAAATCCCACGAGGGAGAATACGACGGAGTCATTCTTTGTATGCCTATATTCATTGACGAAAACGGCGCCATCGCCGCTCTTCAGGACGCGGGCGTTCCCGTTCTTATGCAGGCTTATCCCGACGAGATAGGAAAAATGGATTTCAAGCACCGCAGAGACGCTTACTGTGGAAAATTCTCGGTAACCGACGTTTTCTATCAGTATCAGATACCCTTCACGGTAATGAAGCCTCACGTTGTTCATCCCCTCACTCCCGCGTTTGCTCAGAACCTTGAGGATTTCGCGGCTATATGCCGAGTCGTCAAGGGAATGAAGAGATTCAACCTTGGTTGCATTGGAGCGAGAACCACCGCGTTCAAGACCGTGCGATTTGACGAGGTAACTCTCCAGAGATACGGCATAAACGTTGAGAGCTTTGACCTCTCCGAGCTCGTCTTTAAGGTCGGGGCAAAGGCAGACGACGACGCAAAGGTGGTTGAGCGCATCAAGGAGCTTCAGGCATACACCAACTTTACAAAGGTGCCCGAAAAGAATATGATAACTCTCGCAAAGATATCCGTCGTTATAGACGAGTACATAGAGGAATATCACCTCGACGCACTCACCCTCAGATGCTGGAACGAGATGGAGACCATTCTCCGCGTTTGTCCCTGCGTTCTTATCTCCTACCTCAACGACAGAGGAATAGTTTGCTCATGCGAGATGGACCTTACCAGCGCTATTACTATGCGCGCTATGGCACTCGCTTCGGGCAAACCCACCGCCTGCCTTGACTGGAACAACAACTACGGCGACGATGAGAACAAGGTTATCCTTTTCCATTGCGGTCCCGTAGCGCAGTCGCTTATGGCTGGCAAGGGAGAGGTCACAGAGCATAAGATGTTCGCAAAGAACGACCCCGGAAGCGGCTGGGGCACAAACGAGGGTCGCGTTGCCGCGTTTGATATGACCTTCTCCAACGGATTTACCGAGGACGGCAAGCTCAAGGTATACGTATCCGAAGCTAAGTTCACGGACGAGCCTATCGAGGACGGCTATTTTGGTTGCGGCGGCGTCGCAGAGATACCCGATCTCCAGAACAAGCTTATCAGACTTGCAAAGGGCGGCTTTAAGCACCACACCACTGTCGGTATGGGCCATATGAAGGCTATCCTTGAGGAAGCCTTCGGCACGTATCTCGGTTACGACGTAATAAACATCGACGGTTGATCCTCAAATTATAAAATACTTTTACTTGGCGTAGGCAAATATGTATATTGGCGGTCTTGATATAGGCACTACGGGCTGTAAAATATCCGTGTACGATGACAAGGGTGCGTTTGTTTGCAATTCATACAGAGAATACAAGGTGAGCCGCAAGGGCGGAGAGCACGAAATAGATGCGTCAGCAATTTTTGATGCGGTGTGTCAGGTCATCTCCGAGGCATCTGCCTCGGCAGAGATCTCTGCCATAGGCGTCACGTCGTTTGGAGAGAGCTTTGTAGCGCTTGACGAAAACGACTAGCCCCTATTCCCCTCTATGCTCTATACCGATCCAAGAGGCGGGGACGAATGTCGCGCACTCTGCGATAGGCTCGGTGAGCAACGACTTATAGAAATATCGGGCGTAAAACCCAATGCAATGTATAGCCTCCCCAAGCTTATGTGGCTTAAAAACAATCTGCCCGAAAAGTACGCGCGCGTCAAAAGAGTTCTTCTTATGGAGGACTACGTGGTCTATAAGCTCTGCGGCAACGCCTGCATAGACTATTCCCTCGCGGCTCGCACTATGGCTCTTGACATACGCACAAAATGCTGGAGTCAGGAGATATTCAATGCCGCCGGGGTCAATGCCTCTCTTTTCTCAACCCCTGTCAATGCGGGACACGTTGCAGGAGAACTTAAGGGCGAGCTTGCGGATGCTATGGGAATCTCGAGTCCCATCAAGATAGTCAACGGCTCTCACGACCAGGTTGCCGCCGTCGTTGGCTGTGGGATCTTCAAGCCCGGCGAGGCTATGGACGGAACGGGCACGGTGGAGTGTCTTGTTCCCGTGCTTGATAGCATTCCCGAGAACTCCGAGCTCTACGACAAGGGCTACTCGGTAGTTCCCTTCATCTCGGACAACACCTATGTGTGCTACGCGCTATCCTTCACGGGCGGGGCGGTACTCAAATGGTTCAGAGACAACTTTGCGGCGCGTTTTGAGGGACAAGGAAATATTTACGCATCTCTTGATGCAAGCGTATCTGACGAGCCCACCGGCATATTGGTTCTTCCTCACTTTGCGGGTGCAGCAAATCCGTATATGGATAACGGATCTCGCGCGGCGATGCTCGGTCTCACTCTTGAGCACACCGCGTCGGATATATACAAAGCTCTCATGGAGGGTGTCACCTACGAAATGAAGGTCAACCTCGAGCAGCTCGGCAGATTCGGAATCAATCCCGAAAAGATATACGCCACGGGTGGCGGTGCCACATCAAAGGTGTGGATGCAGATAAAGGCAGACATTCTCGGCCGTCCTATATCCTCTCTTGAAGCAAAGGAGGTCGGCGCCTGCGGAACCTGCATGCTCGTCGGAGTCGGAATAGGTCTTTACCGTGACCTTGAGCACGCAAAGCAAGTGTTCGTAAAAGAAAAGCGTTGCTGCGAGCCCAAGCTCTGCCGCTCTGAAAAATACTCAAAATATTACGAGGCTTACCGTAATATCTACGGCGCGGTAAGACCTATAATCGAGGAGGCGAGACAATGAATAAATACGTCGGACACGAAAGTCAGCTCTATGGCGTCGAGGAGGTTCGACTCGTTGGAGGCCGCGGATACGGAATGCGTCTGCTTCAAATCAAAAACGGCGCAGGTCTTGACCTTACTTTGTCGCTAGACCGTTGCGCAGATATTTCAAGGCTCTCCTTTAAGTCTACAAACGTTGGATATTTCGCGCCGTGCGGCTACGTTGCACCTACCTACTACGACAACAAGGGCGCTGGATTTCTCAAATCCTTTACCGCGGGCTTTTTAACTACCTGCGGTCTTACGAGCGTGGGAAGTCCCTGCTCCGATGCGGGAGAGGAGCTTCCTCTTCACGGAACAGTCTCTCATATTCCCGCAGAGTCGGTCAATTACACGGTAGACGACAAGTCTATACGTATAAAAGCAATTGTCAGAGATGCGGCCATATTTTCTCATCAGCTCATACTTGAGCGAGAAATAACCATTCCGCTCTTTTCAAACGAGCTGGAGATAACCGATACGGTGACTAACGTGGGCTCAAGAGAAACACCTCTGCAGATGCTCTATCACTTCAACGTGGGCTATCCCCTGCTTGATGAAAATACTGTACTCTCTATCCCCTCGGTCGAGATAACACCCCGAAATCAGCACGCGGCAGATGATATAGAAAACTGCTTTAAGATGGAAAAGCCTCAGTCAGACTACGAGGAGCGCTGTTATTTCCATAAGCTGCAGGGCGAGGCAGAGATAAAGGTGTATAACCCCGTCATCAAAAGAGGTCTTGTAATGTCATACGACACGGCAAGCCTTGGATACTTCACAGAATGGAAGATGATGGGAGAGCACGACTACGTTCTCGGAATAGAGCCGGGAAACACCCTGCCCGATGGCAGAGACGTTATGCGCAAGCAAGGTCTGCTTGAGACGCTTGCTCCCGCAGAAAGCAAAACACATTCAATAAGATTCAGATTTACGGAGGAATAAGAAAATGCTGGTTTCGCTCAAGGAGATACTTAAAATAGCTGAGGCGAGAAAGTGCGCCATAGGCTCATTCAACACCCCCAATATGTCAAGCCTCCGCGCAGTTCTTTCCGCGGCAGAGGAGCTTGGCGAGCCCGTTATAATCATGCACGCTCAGGTGCACGAGGAAATGGGCCTTTGTAAAATGGATGAAATAGCACCCGTTATGCTCGCTCTCGCCGATATGGCAAAGGTCCCCGTGTGCGTTCACCTCGACCACGGAACAGACCTTGATTACGTGAAAAGAGGTCTTGAGCTTGGCTTTACCTCGGTAATGTACGACGGCTCAACTCTTGAAGCAAGTCTCCATTACGCAAACACTAGCGTGGTTCGAGAGCTTTCTCTCGCCTACGGCGCTTCCCTTGAAGCCGAGATCGGCTCTATGGGTGCTAGCGAGTCCGCCTCTCCCGGTGAGACTGCTGACGAGAGCATATACACTGATCCCGAGGAGGCTAAAAGATTTGTCGCCGAAACGGGAATAGATGCACTAGCCTGCGCGTTTGGCACGGCGCACGGAGTTTATCTCAAGCAGCCAAAGCTTGATATGCCCAGACTCGCAAGGATAAAATCCCTCGTTGACGTTCCTCTTGTAATGCACGGAGGAAGCGGCGTGAGCGTTGATGACTACAAAAAGGTCATCGAGCTTGGTATACGAAAGATAAATTACTACACCTATATGGCGAAGGCGGGAGGCAACGCAGTCGCGGCGCTTGAGGACAAGACCTTCTTCCACGATATAGAGATAGCCGCAATAGCTGCTATGAAAGCCGACGTGGAGAGCGCTATTCGAGTGTTTGCGGACAAGTAAATACAATAACTCGGGCGTACACGCCCGAGCATTTTGAAAATCGCGCTGATTTTGGCGCGTTTCTTGGAGGATATTATGATATTGGATTTTTCGCAAGACGCGTTTTATATGATATTTGAGGTGACAGACAACGGCTCTGTAATTCTCAGGCACTTTTCAAACAGAGCGGAGGTCCCGGGCAAGGACAAAAAAGCGGGCAAGCGTAGCATCGTGAACGTTCATCTGTCGGGAGAAAATCAGAACGATCACCATTTTGCAAAGCATACGGGCTGCTCGGGAGATGTCAGCCTTAAATACCAATCCCACAAATACTACCAAAATGAGAACGGGAACAAGTTGGAGTTCACCCTGGCAGACGACAGGATGCTTGTCGTTGTGCATTATCAGTTCTACAATGGGATTTCCTCGGTCAGATCCTGGTGCGAGGTAGAAAACATATCAGCCGAACCCATAGGTCTTGAATACGTATCTTCTTTTGCCTACACGGGATTTGATGATGGGGCTCTCCCCGCCGAAGAAAAAATCAGAGTGTTTATTCCCCATAACGCTTGGATTGCAGAGATGAACTGGAAGGAATATTCCCTCTCACAGCTTGGAATTGAAAATATAGGCTCCTCGAGCAACGGCAAGCGGATAGCGATATCCAACACGGGCACCTGGTCCAGCAAGGAGCATCTGCCTATGGGTGCTGTTTCAAACACCGAAACGGCTGGCACATATCTCTGGCAGATAGAAAGCAACGGCTCGTGGCATTGGGAGATAGCCTCCACTGCATCTATGCTGTACTTTAAACTGAGCGGGCCCACGGAAAACGAGAACCATTGGCACAAGGAGCTCCTCCCGTCCCAGCGCTTTGAAAGCGTTACGTCATGTGTATGTGTCGCGGATTGCTTTGACTCTGCCCTTGAAGCCATGACGGCTTACAGGCGTGTCATATATACCCCGAATGCTCCGAGCATCAAGGTTCCCGTAATTTTCAACGATTCTATGAATTGTCTCGGAGCAAATCCGACCGAAGAAAAAGAGCTCCCCATCATTGATCTGGCGGCAGAGACAGGCGCGGAATACTACTGTATGGACGCAGGATGGTATGCCGACGGCACCTGGTGGGAGACTGTGGGAGAATGGCAGCCTTGCGATTGGCGATTTCCTAACGGAATCAAAAAGGTATTTGACTACGTCAGAGAAAAAGGAATGGTTCCCGGCATCTGGCTTGAGCCCGAGGTAATGGGCATAAACTGCCCCCTGGCAAAGACTTGGCCCGACGAAAGATTCTTTATACGACACGGCAGACGAGTTATCGACCACGGACGTTATCAGCTTGATTTCAGAAATCCCGACGTCAGAGATTTTCTCACAGATGTGGTTGACCGACTCGTCACCGAATACGGCATCGGATACATCAAAACAGATTACAATATTGAAGGCGGAGCGGGCACGGAGTACAACTCAGACAGCGTCGGAGACGGACTCCTGGAGCACAACCGCGCTTACTTTGATTGGCTCTGCTCTATATGTGCCAAGTATCCCGGCCTCATCATCGAGAATTGTGCAAGCGGCGGTATGAGAATGGATTACAAGATGCTATCTCTACTTCAGATACAATCTTTAAGCGACCAGACAGATTACAGGATCAATGCCCATATAGCCGCGGCGGCATCGACAGCGGTTTTGCCAGAGCAGAGCGCGGTGTGGTCGAATCCTCTGTCAGAGGCGGATAAAAACGCGGTTAGTATGAATATGGTCAACTCCCTGCTTCAGCGCATACACTTGTCGGGTAAGATATTTGATTGGAATCACGAGCAGATGTCTCTTGTCAAGGAGGCTATCGCATACTATAAGACCTATCGACACGATATGCCTCTCGCTATCCCCTTCTATCCTTTAGGAATTCCTGAATTCAGTGACAAGCTGTTCTGCAGCGCGTATAAATATCCCTCCTGCCTACGCCTTGGCGTGTGGAGAACGGACAGCGGCGCGGAGTCTATTTGTATTCCGCTTGACACGGAGTATAAAAACGCAAGAATTGCCTATCCGTCAGAGTGTGCCGCCAAAGTCAAGCGCACTCCCGACGGTATACAGGTCACCCTTCCCGAACAGTTCAGTGCTGTTATAATAGAAGTATATTGAAAAGCTCGGCTCATCAGATTCGTGATCTAAAAGATTCAGCCAATAAATAAAACACCTAACGATATAAAAATGGGCTGAGTCAAAAGCTTTTTAGAAGGCGATTGACTCAGCCTTTTGTTATGTGAATTTGCAAAATCGAGAAAAAACAAAAGGAAAAGCCTCAAAATGAGGCAAAAAGAGTACGACAAAAAGAGGATCGTCAAAATCCTTGT
>CAJGCF010000067.1 GCA_904501865.1 uncultured Clostridia bacterium | reverse complement strand
GCCAGAAATCCGTCACCGAATGAGCAATATAGGGATAGTTGAAGTTCTCTTTGTAGTGGAAGCCTACCATAAGGCCCATTCCTATCGCCATATCCGAGTAGGCAGAGAAATCGAGATAAAGCTGAAGCATATAGCAAAGGCAGGCGAGGAGCACGGCTGCGCTTGAGAGCTCTCTTATACCGTCCGCGCCCATAATCGCACCGTTTGAGTTAAGTATGCCGTCTGTGATAACGCCGCACCCGTTTGCAAGGATAGCCTTTTTAGCAAGACCGGTGGCAAAGCGCGATACTCCTCGGCTCATATCCTCAAGCGTTATTTTTCTGTTGTGTATGTCCTCGTTTACGTCTGCATATCTGACGATGGGGCCGGCTATACATTGGTGGAAAAGCGAAGCGTAAAGCAAAAGCAACCAGTATTTTTTCTGTGCAGGCACCTCGCCTCTATAAACGTCTATAACGTATGAAATGAGCTGAAAGGTGTAGAATGATATACCTATCGGTAAAGCGATAGATGGAACGACAGCAGCAATGTTGAATATGCTGAACGTGGTGGAGAGTATAAATCCCGTGTATTTGAAAATGATAAGAATAGCTATACATATAGCCACGGTAGTTATGCACAGACCGAGCCTTATCTTGCGATTGTAGTTTTGCTCAACGAGCAGACCACCTATCCAGCAAATAAACGTCATAAGGCAGAGAAGCAGCACGAGCACGGGTCCGCCCCACGCATAGAAAATGAGCGAGGATACGAGCAATATTATATTACGTGTCTGCATTTTCTTGGCAAAAAAATAAACCGCATAGCAGACGATCAAAAAGAAAAACACAAAAAACAGACTTGAAAATACCATTTATAGACCTCTTTACGCCTTGCGATAATATAACTTGTAATCACTGATATAATTATAACACGACCCCCCTCGGATTTCAATAGGTAAAGCCGGCTTTTTGACAAAATTTCGGCAAATTTTTCGGAGGCTATTGACAAAACCGAAAATGGTGATATAATGAGAGTAATGATTGAGCGAAAACAGTTTTGCTCAAAGGATTCGCGCATTAGCGCAAGAAGAGTAAAGGTCTTGGCGTCAAGTGCCGACGGGACGGGGAGTTGCCGGTCGGACGAAGATAGCTATAGCCGAAAAGAATTGAACTCACACGGTTTTGTGTGGCAAATATCCGCACCTGCCACAGATAAAATTCTCGCAACATCTTATGTGGCTTCGTATTTTCTCTTTGCATCTGCATAATATTTGCTCACTCAAAACTGCGTAGCACCCTTCGGCGTTGCAATTTTTGATAGATTTCGTCGAAGTGAGTTGCAGCAAGGTATGACCTTGCAAAACGAGGTGCGGCGGAAGATGCAAAAATTGCTCGCCGCAGGGCGTATGAGTTCAACTCTTTTCGGCTATAGTTGCCGCGGTCAAGGTCTTGCATCCCGCTTCATACGGCACCCAAAGAATAAGTGTTTCTTCTTTCCTGCCATATGCTGTGAGGAAAGGAGATTTTTTTATGAAAAAAAGAAGTAATAAAACAAAGATTGCGGTTTTTGGGAGTCTCAAAGCTCTCGTGATATGCTCACTATTCGTGGCGATCAGTATTGTTTGTGGAAAATATCTCGCTATTAAAGGCGGGGATATTTTGCGCTTCAGCTTTGAAAATCTTCCGATAATATTGACTGGAATAGCATTTGGGCCGCTTGCGGCTGCTGCGGTAGGGATAGTTGCAGATCTTCTCGGATGCCTGCTCGTCGGATACGCGATAAACCCAATTTTAACGGTTGGCGCGGCAATGATTGGAATAGTTTCGGGGCTTACGTATAAGCTTTGCAAGAAAATGCCCCAAGTCCTATGCGTCTCGCTTTGCGTAGGCATAAGCCACCTGATAGGCTCAGTGGTTATCAAAACTGTTGGACTTTCAGCTTTTTACAGCATATCGCTTTTTGAGTTAATGCTCTGGAGACTTCTCAATTACGTTATCGTAGGTGTGCTTGAAGGCATCATCATCTGCATAATGCTCAAGAATAAGGCTCTGCGCACTCAGTTGCATATCAAGAGGGAGAAAAGGAGTGACTTTGATGAATTACAATGAGGCCATCGAATATATACACTCTGTAAATTGGACATTCTGCAAGCCCGGGCTTGAGAGAGTGAGAGAGCTTTGTCACGCACTTGGTGACCCTCAGGATAAGCTTAAATATATTCACGTTGCGGGAACTAACGGCAAGGGATCGTTCTGTGCTATGACAGACAGTATTCTCCGCCACGCAGGGTATAAGGTTGGACTGTTTACGTCTCCGTACATTCTGGAATTTAACGAGAGAATGAGGATAAACGGTGAGAATATATCGGACGCGGAGCTTTGTGAGCTCGTTGAGCTTATAAAGCCCGTTGCCGATAAAATGTCAGACAAGCCCACGGAGTTTGAGCTTATAACCGCCATAGCATTTATGTATTTTGCGAGACACGAGTGTGATATAGTTGTACTTGAATGCGGTCTCGGCGGAAGGCTTGACGCCACTAACATTATAAAAACCCCAGTGCTTTCAGTTATCACGGGGATAGCGCTTGATCATACCTCGATACTCGGTGACACGGTAGAGCAGATAGCTCTTGAAAAGGCAGGCATTATCAAGGCAGATGTTCCCGTGCTTTGGTGCGGAAAAAATACCGCGGCGGAGCAGATTATAAAGAATAAAGCGCAAGAAATAGACGCGCCCGTGTACACAGCGGACAAGCAGGATCTGGTCGTAAACAAATTGACTCTTGATGGCACTTATATGGAGCTTGGGGACAAAAAAAATATTCGTCTGGCACTCCTGGGTACTTATCAACCCGAGAACGCGGCGAATGCACTGAACGCGGTGGATATGCTCAATAAAATGGGATATGGCATTAGCGACACTGCGGTTGGGAAAGGACTTGAAGCTGTAAAATGGCCCGCAAGGTTTGAGGTTATAAGCAAGTCTCCGCTGGTTATAGCCGACGGCGGTCACAATCCCGAGGGAATAGACGTGGCGGTCGACAGCATACAAAAATATTTTCCCAATAAAAAGGTTGCGATAGTTACGGGAGTTATGGCAGATAAGGATTATTCCTATATGGCAAAAAGGATATCCACCGTAGCTCAAAAGGTATTTTGCCTCACGCCATCTAACCTGAGAGCTCTTTCGTCTGATAAATACGCGAAAGTGTTTGAAAGTCTCGGAGTCAGCGCTACGGCCTGTGAGTCGATAGATGCGGCGGTGAAATTGGTGCTTGAATTTGCGCAGACGAGTGGAGGTCCCGTCGTGAGCCTCGGCTCTTTGTATATGTATGGCGAGGTCTTGTCCGCAGTCAAAAAATATACTCAATAAATAGGAAGAAACATGGCTGAGTCATTTAGACGCAGAAGGCGTGGTTCGGTTCTCGTAGGCGTACAAGGGTACGCCGGAGAGCCAAACCGCGACTTAAAAACCACATAAAATGGGGGAAATCCGCCGAAAAAATCGGCGGATTTCGATATTTCAAAGACAAAAACTATATTTTTAAGTTGTTTTTTTGTCTAGGCTCATAAAAGTGGTTTTTGTTCTGCGCTAAATGAAACAGCCCCGTGTTATCTTTTACTGTTTGGTCCGGTCAGTATTTTTTTGAGTATCGCTTGAAGAGTTTTGCTTTTCCTTTTTTATTCTCTTGCTTATCATTATCGCAACCGTGATTATTATGGCTACCAGTACAAGTTCGGGAAGCAGAAATGCGAGAGTTGTGACAAGCCCCGTCATTATGGTAAGGAATACGTCCCAACCGCCAGAGATAGATTTTCCGAGCTTTTGCCAGAATGTGTCGTTTTCGGTGTCCTCGGTGTAATCGATTACCTCATTTATAGAAAGGTGCACGGTCGAATAAGATACCTTGTCGTCATATACGCGGAGCATAGTTTTGTAGGACTCTATTTCCTCAATGACCGCAAAAAGCTTATCCTGCAAGGAAATAAGACTGTTTATGTCCTTGTAGTCGGTATAGTTGTCATACATTGTTTGCAGAGATTCCTTTTGAAGCTCAAGGACTTCTATACGGGATTGAATATCGTAATACGAGGCAGTTACCTCGTCTGCGTTACTTGACGAGGAGACTATGTTAAGAATACCGCCAAGGCCCTCGTTAAAAAGGTCAAAATTCTCTGCGGGTATGCGCAAAGTGTAGCTTGCATATCTGCGATTACTTCCGCTATCAAGACTGACACCTCTCACGGATGAGCTTTCGATATATCCGCTTGCCGAAGCACATAGCTCCTCAACGAGACCGAGCGCGTCGTCAAAAACCTTGGTCTCTGCGGACACGTTGGCTGTTTTGATGATTTTTCTCTCGTACTGTGAGTCGTCTTTGATATTGGAGTTTTCAAGATCCAGATCAATATTGCCCCCGTTTTCGCCCGCAATCTCGCCCTTGATAGATTCATCGGCGTAATTGCCCGCGGAATCACACGACGCTAAAGAAAAAGCAAGTAAAAAAGCTGACAGAACACAAATTACAGTTACAACAAATCTTTTGTTCATAAAAAGTCCTTTCCGCCGCCGAGAAAACTGAATTTTTTGAGTTTGTACAAAAAAGGCGACCTTATAAATAGTAGTGAGCCAAAATTTGCCCATCTATCCATAAAGTCGCCATTTTTTGTAAAAGGTTACACTTTTTTAAAAATTAAATGAGTCCGAGACGGACAAACGCGCTGTATATGCCGTTGTTATCCACTGCAGTGGTTACGAAATCCGCGGCAGACTTGACTGCATCTGTGCCGTTACCCATAGCAACCGAGACGTGCGCGTAATCCAGCATCTCAAGGTCGTTGGCACTGTCTCCTATGGCTATCGTGTCCTCACGTGATGCGCCCACACTCTCAAGATATTTTTGCATACCCGTTGCCTTGGTGACACCCTCGTTGTTCAGCTCACCAAAGCTTGAAGCAGTTTTGACGTTTCCAACGCTGAAATCAACCACGTAAAATTTGCCACCTAAGTCATCTGCAATTTTTTGCGGAGAGTAGGGAGATGCAAAATAGGAAATCTTGCAAGCGCCCTTTATCTTGGTCACGTCATCAACGATAGTCCGTTTTCCGTATGCCTGATCGACCAGATCCTTGTTATATCCTGACGCAAGCATACCGGGGATTACTATATCCACAAAATCCTGCTCGGCAAAGCCGTCGTCCTTTGATTGAAGGAGATATCTGATACCCTCGCGTCTGAAATAGTTTATGACCGTAGAGAGTGCCTCGTCCTCAATAATGCTTTCAAATATGACGTTTCCGTCAACCAGAACGCAGGCTCCGCCTGACGAGATGATTCCGTCAAAATTTACTGCGCGCAAAAGCTCGGGGTATATCATATAAAGCGGTCTGCCCGAGGATATGATTATCTTGTGACCGTTTGCCTGCGCCATTTTGAGTGCCTCTAGTGCGGACTCGGGAATCTTTGAATCGTATCCGACGAGAGTACCGTCTATGTCAAGAAAAATGTGTTTAGCGTTCATTTTTTACCTTTTCATTGAAAAATTTGAGGAAAGGCGTTATTTGAATGTCAAAAAACGTCTTTCCTTTGTTGTCTTAACCTAACTTAGCAATAGCGGCTATGATACCGTCGAGATTTTCCTTATATTTAGCCATTTTAGCCTTTTCGCCGTCAACTACTGCGGCGGGAGCCTTGGCAACGAAGCCCTCGTTGGAGAGCTTTTTCTCAATGCGTTCTATCTCGCCCTCAAGCTTTTTCTTTTCTGCTTCAAGGCGAGCCTTTTCCTTTTCAAAGTCTATGATATCGGAAAGGGGAAGGTAGATAGTAGCCGCATCGGTGATTATCTGTACCGCATTGTCTGCGCTTACCTCTGTGTCCTCAAATTTATCCGCGACTTTAAGCTCGGATGCGGAGGCGAGACGCATAAAGAATGCCTCTGCCGCCGAGAACACGTCGGCGTATTTTGTCGCGAGATAGACCTTTGCCTTCTTGGAGGGAGGAACGTTCATCTCACTTCTGCGCGCGCGGATAGCCGTGATAGCGTCGATTATCTTGGACATCTTTTCAGCGTCGTCGGGGAATGCGTGACACTCACACACTTTAGGATATTCCGATATCATAATGCTCTCGCAATCGTGAGGAAGAGCCTGATATATTTCCTCTGTTATAAAGGGCATAAAGGGGTGGAGGAGCTTGAGGGTGTTTGAGAGAACGTAAGCGATGACGTTTTGACATACGAGATTTGCCTCGGTATCCTTTTCGTTAAGTCTTGCCTTTGCGAGCTCAATGTACCAGTCGCAGAATATATCCCAGGTAAAGCCGTAGATAGCTCCGAGTGCAACGCCGACCTCAAAGTTGTCAAGGTTTGTGACTACGTTCTCGCAAAGAGCGTTGAACTCATTGAGTATCCACTTGTCCTCAAGGGCAAGCTTATCGGATTCGGGAAGCTTTATTTCGTCTATCGTAAGATTCATACGTACGAATCTCGAAGCGTTCCAGAGCTTGTTTGCGAAGTTTCTCGCCGCTTCTATCTTCTCGTCGGAGAATCTCATATCGTTTCCCGGGGAGTTGCCCGTAGCGAGCGCAAAGCGGAGTGCGTCCGCGCCGTACTGCTTGATAACCTCAAGGGGATCTATACCGTTTCCGAGAGATTTGGACATCTTTCGGCCCTGCGCGTCACGTACAAGTCCGTGAATGAATACTGTAGAGAATGGCTTTTTGTCCATATGCTCAAGTCCCGAGAATATCATACGGGATACCCAGAATGTGATTATGTCGTAGCCCGTTACGAGCACGTCTGTGGGATAGTATCTTTCAAGGTCATCCGTCTTATCGGGCCAACCCAGAGTTGAGAAGGGCCAGAGGGCAGAGGAGAACCACGTGTCAAGCACGTCCTCATCCTGATGAACAGGCGCATTACACTTCGGACATTTATCTATATCAGTCTTAGAAACGGTCATCTCTCCGCACTCGTCGCAGTAGAATGCGGGGATTCTATGTCCCCACCAAAGCTGACGGGAGATACACCAGTCGAGGATGTTGTTCATCCAGTTGAAATAGTTCTTGGAGAAACGCTCGGGAACAAAGTTGATGTCGCCGTCCTCAACAGCCTTGATAGCAGGTTCTGCGAGGGGCTTCATCTTAACGAACCACTGATCGCTTGTGAGAGGTTCAACGGTAGTTCCGCAACGGTAGCAAACACCGACGTTGTGGTCGTGAGGCTCGGTCTTGACAAGATATCCCTCTGCCTCAAGGTCAGCAACAAGCGCCTTACGGCAAGCGTATCTGTCCATACCCTCGTACTTACCCGCATAAGCGTTCATCGTAGCGTCGTCGTTCATGACCTTGATCTGCTCGAGGTTGTG
>CAJGCF010000066.1 GCA_904501865.1 uncultured Clostridia bacterium | reverse complement strand
GGCAAGGACCTCAAGACCATTGTTTACTCCGTTAACGAGAATACACTTACAGCTGATGACAAGATCATCTCCGCTGCATCCTGCACAACCAACTGCCTCGCTCCTATGGCAAAGGCACTCAACGACTACGCTCCCATCCAGAGCGGTATCATGACCACTGTTCACGCATACACAGGTGACCAGATGATCCTTGACGGTCCTCACAGAAAGGGCGACCTTCGCCGTGCACGTGCGGGCGCACAGAACATCGTTCCTAACTCCACCGGTGCTGCAAAGGCAATCGGTCTGGTTATCCCCGAGCTCAACGGTAAGCTCATCGGTAGCGCACAGAGAGTTCCTACCTGCACAGGTTCTACAACAATCCTCGTAGCAGTTGTTAAGGGTAAGGACGTAACTGTTGATGGTATCAACGCAGCTATGAAGGCAGCTTCTTCCGCTTCCTTCGGCTACAACGAGGATCAGATCGTATCGAGCGACGTTATCGGTATCAGCTACGGTTCTCTCTTCGACGCTACACAGACAATGGTAGCAAAGATCGACGACGACACATATCAGGTACAGGTAGTTTCTTGGTACGACAAC
Source organism: uncultured Clostridia bacterium (assembly GCA_904501865.1). Lineage (GTDB taxonomy): Bacteria > Bacillota > Clostridia > Oscillospirales > CAG-272 > SVTX01. The sequence continues at coordinate 7,012 of CAJGCF010000066.1, read as the reverse complement.
GAGAACTCCTACACAAGCCAGATGGTTCGTACAATCAAGTACTTCGCAGAGCTTGCTTAATTATCAAAAAACAAATCCGGGAAAGCCGAATCGGCTTTCCCTTTTTTGTTACTTTTTATAATATTCCACAAATAGATCGTTAGGAGTACATGCCAAAATATCACATATAGCTCTCAAATTTTCAAACTTTATAGAGCTTGTCTCATTTTCGACTATCCTCTTAAAATTTTGATAGCTCAAGCCTAATTGAATATACAGCCAATATCTTGTTTTTCCCTTTTCTTTTAATATCTCATCAATACGAAAATGCATAGTCTATCCTCCACACATTATATAATGTCAACATTATATATCAAAAATTCACTTGACAAATAGACTTACACATTATATAATGTATACATTGGATATAAATATTCACAAAAGGGATAATGACATGATAATAACATTTTGCGGACACTCTGACTATCTTGAAAAGAAGGAGCATAAGCAGAGTATTCTTGAATATCTTGACAAATATATAAATGGTGCAGATGTTGATTTTTACCTTGGAGGATACGGCAATTTTGATAATTTTGCCTATAATTGCGCCAAGACCAAAATCACAGTAACGCAAAATTGATATTTGTAACCCCGTATATGAGCCTACGATATCAAAAAGACCACCTTGCACATAAGAAATTGCTGTGCGACGACATTGTTTTTCCGGAACTTGAAAATGTCCCCCCAAAATTTTGTATCTCACACCGTAATAAATGGATGATATCGCATTCCGATATCGTAATAGCTTACGTATCTCATTCTTATGGTGGTGCGTATCAAAGCTATAAATACGCATTATCAAAAGGCAAGACTATGTTTAATCTTTCCGATAAAGCAATAATTTAAAAAGGAACTCCCGCGGGAGTTCCTTTTTTGTGTTCTATCACAGAATACGGTCGACTCAACTTTTTATTTATCAGAGTTTTACTAACTTTTCTTGTCATCAGCGACTGCCTCTGTGATGATAATGGACCTTCGGTGTGAGCGAAGCTCACAGAGGGGGAGGGGTCTTGGGCGAGGGGGAGATGTTGAAATCAATCGAAAGCCAAGCAATTCAGTCATTCTTTGTTTCGGTGCTTTCGTTTGATTGAAACCTCCCCGTCCCCAAGCGGCGTTTCTTTGGTTCGTTTCTTGCCGACGCAGGCAAGAAATGAACACAAATAGCCCTATAAATCCCAATTGTAACTATTAAAATAACTCAGCCTTAACAATAGCCTTATTTCTTCCTCTTTCTGAGCAAATATTCGTCAAGCTTTTCCTTCATATTGTCGGGAATCTCGCGCAAAACAGGGCAACGGTGAGCGTTGACCATACGCTCGGCAAAGGCGGTGATGAAGGCTATGTCGCTCTGCATATTGTCCGTCTTTATGAGCCTTCTGGTGTCGTAGCTGTTGTGTATGGTCGCCGTGTTTGCAGGCGCACGGCGCGCAAAGGACGCCGTGGGTATTCCCTTGTCGGCAAAGGGCGTAGAGTCACTCGAATGTATGTCTTGCACGGGTGAGATGGGTATTCCTATCTCATCGCCAAGATAGGATATGTAATTGACCAGCCGCGTCTCCGCGGTGCATATAGACGTCAGCTTGCCCATAATACAGCCTATCATATCTATATTGATTCCGAGAACTATCTTGTCAAGCTCGTCCGCGTGCGCCTCGCAGTATGCCTTTGAGCCAAGCAGTCCCCTCTCCTCACTTCCGCACCAGATAAAACGCAAGGTCCTTCTGTTAGCCTTCTTTGAAAAATGCTCTGCCATTGACATAAGACCTACACAGCCCGACATATTGTCGTACGCGCCCTCGGAGAGTGAGGTAGAATCGTAATGAGCCGTAAAGGTTATTATCTCGTCCGTCTCCCCGGGCAGTTCAAGGACCACGTTCTGCGACTTGCCCTTGTATTCGTCCTGCTCGATAACTATACGCGCTATTTTGGCATTTCGATTAATTATATCCACAGCGTCCTTGGCGTTTATGTTGACACCGAGTATCTTCTTTCCCTGCGACACGTAGGAGCGGAGCTCTCGGGCATCTATGTCCCTGTCGGCATAATTTACGTTGCCGTCGTAGGAAATAAATCCGAGCGCGCCGTGCTCAAGCATATCCTGATATCTCCAATAGCCGAGATAGCCGTCAAATATAACTATCTTGCCGCGACATTCCTCAAGCGAGGGCTTGTCGTCTCCCACAAGGTAGTAAAGAGGTGCCTCTATCTCACCCGAGCCACAGTTCAGATATCCTCGGCAGGCTATGGCGCGACCGTCGATATAAAGCTCGGCGCGCTTGACGTCAGCCATATCCACCTCAAACTCCTCAAATTTAGCGACCGCACCAAAATCAGCGCAGACGTCGCGGATATACTCGGCTACCCTTCTCTCCTCCGCGCTGCCGCCAACGCGCACGTACGCGGTATCTCTAAATATCTTTTCTATCGTTTTTGCTCTCATAATAACCTCCATTCCGCCGTCCATAGCGGCGCAAATATAATTGATGAATTTGCCAATCGGACAAAATTATTGCCCAAAACAGTTTATCTGACTGTAAAAAGGAAGCTCCTTTGACTACGGCACGCCGTCATTGATGTATCCATTATAAACCAATACTCAGCAAAAGTCAACAGTAAGAGCTCGCGCGAAAAACATTTTTTGAAGCCTCAAAACTCGTCTAATGTTGTTAACAACGAGACAAAAGTTGCTGTATTCTTCCAAGCTCCTTGACACCTCATAAAATTATGCTACAATAAAAGTAGCATAATGCAAAAAGCTTTCTCAGCAGAAAGGAAGTATTGTTATGAAGAAAAATCTTGTTGTCGTAGGATACGGCGGAATGGGAGGCTGGCACGCGGATCACGCGCTTAAAAGTGACGTTGTAGAGTTGCTCGGCATATATGATATAAAGCCCGAGCGCTCTGCTCTGGCAAGGGAAAGAGGCATTTTTGCCTATGATTCACTTGATGCCCCTCTCGCAGACGACCGCGTGGATATAATCACCGTTGCCGTTCCCAACGACTCGCATATAGACATTGTTCTACGTGCGCTTGAAGCAGGAAAAAACGTCATCTGTGAAAAGCCCGTGGCTATGGATTCACGCGAGCTTGAGGAGATGATATCAGCGGCAGAAAAGAGCGGACGAATATTCTCCGTGCATCAGAACAGACGCTTTGACGTGGATTTTCTCGCTATGAAGCAGATAAAGGAGTCTGGCGAGCTTGGAGATATCATAAACATCGAGTCGAGAATACACGGTTCGCGCGGAATCCCGAGTGATTGGCGCGGCGAGAAAAAGCACGGTGGCGGAATGGTGCTGGATTGGGGTGTGCACCTCATTGACCAGCTTTTGCAGATATTCGACGAGAAGATAGAGCGCGTAAATTGCGTGTTTGACCACATCACAAATCAAGAGGTCGACGACGGCTTTAAGCTCAATATATATTTTGAGGGAGGAAAGAGCGCCTATATTGAGGTCGGAACTTACAATTTCATAGCTATGCCCCGTTTTTATATGCGCGCTCAAAAAGGCTCCGCGATAATCACGGATTGGCGCGAGAATTGCAGAGTGACCAAGTGCAAATATTGGCACGAGAGCGAGGTAATTCCCGTAGAGACTGCCGCGGGACTTACAAAGACCATGGCTCCCCGTGATTTTGTAACCGTGGACGAGTATCAGCTTGATAGACCGAGCAGCGACGTCCACGACTACTACCGTAATTTCTGCGCGGCAATCGACGGCACAGCCACCCAGCTCGTTACCCACGCCGAGATGCGACGCGTTATGAAGGTAATGGAGGCTTGCTTCGAGTCCGATAGGCTCAAGCAAACCATAAACGTTGAATTATAACAGAATATTCATAGAGGGAGCTTTTAAAAAAGCTCCCTCTCCGCGCCTCTCCCCCAAAAATTTTCAACAAAAGGGACATAATAAAGTGTAATTAAGACTTGACAAAAAATGCGTTATGTGGTACAATGTAAGGCGGTTGCATGACCTATTCACTATTACTTCATTTGCGGGAGCACCCACTCATTTCACTCGCGGGCGTGGCGGAATTGGCAGACGCATAAGATTTAGGATCTTACGCCATTCGGTGTGCAGGTTCAAGTCCTGTCGCCCGCACCAAAATAAAAGGAGGCTTTATGCCTCCTTTTGTTGTTTTCCCAACAAAAGATTTTTGAGCAACCGAGATACGACAATTTTTTTCCAAGGACTGATGTATAATATTATCATAAAGCTCAAAGGAGACAAGGTATGCAACAAGAGGTATATGCAGATCTGCTTTTCTTAATAAATTTCAGCATGGATTATCTCTGCCTGTATATATGCGCGAAGGTCATGCACCGCAAGATGCGGCTTACGAGGATGCTCCTTGCCGCCTCTCTGGGCGGTATATACTCGGTGATCTCACTTTTTATGAACTTTTCTCCTGCGATCGAGCTCTCAATAGACTGTCTTGTCTGCCTTATAATGTGCGCCATCGTGTTTGGCGAGCGCGGACGGAGTGCAGGCTCCATATTTCTCTGCTCCTTTTTATACATAGGAATATCAATGATGATGGGCGGATGCATGACAGCAATATTCAATCTGCTCAACCGACTCGACCTCCCGCTTGAAAGCATAGAGGCGGACGGGATATCCACCTATCTTTTCGCCATTTTAGCCGCAATATCGGGACTGATCGCTCTCAAAAGCGGTCAGGTCATATCCCGACGCGCGCCGATAAAGGAATGTGTGCTTAAGATAAGGATATCTGACAAGGAGGCACTGTTTCGCGGCTTCGCGGACAGTGGAAACCTCGTGCGCGATCCGTTGAGCAACAGATGCGTGATATTTATTGACAGAGAAACCTTTTCCAAGACCTTTGACCTCTCTTTTTTCGACAGATACGCCAAAGGTGAGCTATCCCCCGACTGCCCCTATAAAAGTATGCGTCTTATTCCAATAAAAACGGCGGCGGGACAGTCTGTCGTAGTGGCGGCATCTGCCGACGACGTACTTGCCGAGTTTGAGAGCAAAAGGGGCAAGAAAACACTGCTTCATCTCGACGCGCTCATATCTCCAACAGATATAGGCACGAGCGCCGAGGAATACACCGCAATAATTCCATCTGAAATACTAAAATCATAGTAAAGGAGCACCGTCGTGACTCATAAAGGCAAAAAATCAAGCAAAGCTTCAACCATTCTCGGCTTTTTATGCTACCTAAGGGCCAAAATTTGCGCTCTGTTCGGGAAAAGTGGCATATATTACATAAACGGTCCCGACCTACTCCCAGCCCCGCTCTCAAAGGATGAGGAGGCGATTGTGGTGCACCGTCTGCCCGACGACGAGGCAAAAAGCATACTCATTGAACACAATCTGCGACTTGTCGTATATATCGCCAAGCGCTTTGAAAACACTGGGATAAACATAGAGGACCTCATATCTATCGGCACCATAGGACTTATAAAGGCGATAAACACATTTTGCGCTGAAAAGAACATCAAGCTCGCAACATACGCCTCGCGTTGCATTGAAAACGAGATATTAATGTATATACGCAAGAACTCAAGCAGGGGAGGCGAGATATCAATAGATGAGCCGCTTAACGTGGATTGGGACGGCAACGAGCTATTGCTCTCCGACATTTTGAGTAGCGACGAGGAGCCTGCAGCCGCAGGCATTATGAAAGCCGAGGAGATAGCAACCATACACGAGGCGGTCAACTCTCTTGACAAGCGTGAGCGTCAGATAATAATACTGCGCTACGGCCTCGACGGAAATCGCGAGATGACGCAAAAGGAGGTCGCGGATTTTCTCGGCATATCCCAATCCTACATTTCAAGGCTTGAAAAAAAGATAATCTCAAGACTGCACGAGGAGCTTTCGGGAAAGCTATAGCCGAACTCATACGCCCTGCGGCGAGTAATTTTTGCATCTTCCGCCGCATCTCGTTTTGCAAGGCTATAGCTGAAAAAGACAGAGAACGTAAAACGTTCTCTCAGCTTGCTGACAAAGTAGCACCAAAAAGCTTTAGGTAGCAAAATATACAAACGTAAAGAAACCCAGAGCCTCCCTTGTGTATAGGGAGGTGGCATTTTCGTAAGAAAATGACGGAGAGATTGTAAAAAAGCAATCGTTTTTATAAAAACAATCCCTCAGTCTCGCATTCGCTCGCCAGCTCCCTTTAAACAAGGGAGCCTTTATTTGTGCAATTTGCTACTTTGCTTTTCTAAAATAAGGTTTGTCAGTGGTATGAGAGAACGTAAAACGTTCTCTGTCCTTTTTTATAATGTTGATTTTTTAATTATTACTCGGGAAGATTGTCGTATCCAAACACAGTCTCCACCAAGACGTGCGCATATATACGCGCCATAAAATCGTTGGGGTGGTTGATGTTATTGCCCGTGTAATCACGAAATCTCTTTCGCTGGAGCACAGAAAGGCTCATACTGGTCATGGGAGCGACCGCGCAATCAATGCCCTTCTTAGCAAGCTCGTCCACGTAGCTTATCATTTGAGCCTCAAACGTACGCTGATTTCCGTACCAGCCGTTTACAGCATCGGGATTTGGCACCATAGTAGCTACCATTATAGCGGCGGCCTCGGGATCGACCTCAACGACCTTCTCCACCATAGTGCCGACAAGCTTTGCTATCACTCTTCCATTGCTTCCGCCGTTATTCATACCGAATGCGACGACGAAAAGGTCACAGCCATACTCCTCTACCCATTCAAGCACGTGTATCTTAAGTTTATCTCTGCCCTGCTCCGTTGTCCACCCGCCAACAGCGGTATTGATATAGGTGATAGTTCCGCGATCTACGTAAACGGTGTCAGATGACGGAACTTTGGGAGTTCTGTCAAGCCCCGTCTTTACGTACTCAACGGTGTATCCGTATTTCTTTGCCATATACTGCGTGAACATCAAGGGCCACGACGCAGCATAAGGCTCAACATTTATTGTACCCGAGGAATTCGCGCCCGTGGTAATACTGTCGCCGTAGAAG
>CAJGCF010000065.1 GCA_904501865.1 uncultured Clostridia bacterium | reverse complement strand
GCATATTTCGTAACCCATAGATACGCACATTCCCGCTATCTTTTCACTGTCTGCTTCATTCTGCTGACAGCCAAAGGTCTGCACGTATGCGCGAGGGGGCTCTCCACGTTTATCATGGGCAGTATTGCTCAAATCCCTAACCTTGTCTCTATATTCGTTTTGCCTTTGCATTTCCGAGTCCGGCAAAATTCTGTATTCTCTCATAAAAATTCTCTCAAGTTAAACATAATTATAGATAATATATTATACTATATCTCGTACAAAATGTCAAGATGTCTGAGGGATTTTATTATAAAAGCGAGCCTCGTTCGAAGCTCGCTAAAGTTCACTGTTTTTCCATCATCTGTAAAAAACAACGAAAAATTTCAGATCATACGTTGCACAGGTTAATAGCTATTCTTGCCGCGGTGAGTGTGTTTTTGAGCAGCATAGTTATCGTCATAGGACCTACGCCACCAGGTACGGGAGTAATATAGGATGCCTTAGGCTCGACCTCAGAAAAACAAACGTCTCCGACGAGCTTTCCGCTCTCAAGACGGTTGATCCCGACGTCAACTACGACCGCTCCCTTCTTGACCATATCACCGCGAACAAACTCGGCTTTTCCAATAGACGCTACCAATATATCTGCTTCGCGACATATTTCCTTGAGATTTTGGGTTTTACTGTGGCAGACAGTCACAGTTCCGTTGGCGTGAAGCAGGAGCATTGCCATCGGCTTTCCCACGATATTGGAGCGACCTATAACAACGCACTTTTTACCACATATATCTACTCCCGATTTTTCAAGGAGTACCATAACTCCCGCAGGTGTACAAGGCAGGAGATCGTGATTGCCTATCATTATCTTACCCACGTTATATGGGTGAAAAGCGTCAACGTCCTTTTCGGGCTTTATCTTAAGTAGCACCTCAGTCTCGTTCAAGTGCTTGGGGAGAGGTAGCTGAACGAGTATTCCGTGTATCTTATCGTCGTTGTTGAGCTTTTCAACAAGGGATATGAGCTCCTCTTGCGTGGTTTCCTCCGGTAGCTCGTAGCCCACAGAGTAAAATCCTACCTCCTCGCAGGCTTTTTTCTTGTTTCTCACGTAAACCTGCGACGCGGGATCCTGACCCACTATTATTACCGCAAGTCCCGGTGCGCAATTATATTTTTCCTTAAATATCGCAACGTCTGCCGCTATCTCTTCTCTTACCTGTCGGCTTATTGCCTTTCCGTCAATTATTTTCGCCATTTTGCTCTTCTCCTTGGTCTAATTCTGTGTTTTGCGTTTTACCTTGACCGTCTGTCTTGATCTCGTCCGCACTTGCCGTCTTAGCAAAAAATACGGGATTCATTTCCATTGAGGGCTTTATGATCTCATCGAATTTTGTAAGATTTGCATAGGGATCGTCAAACTTTTTTGAATATATAAGTCCCGCGACAAGCAATCCGCCGAACACAACAAAGCAAGCAAGACCCACGAGCTGTGATATTCTGAATATTCCAACGTACAGACTGTCTGTTCTCAAGCCCTCGATAAACATTCTTCCAAAGCCGTACCACGCAAGGTACATACAAGCTATCTGTCCGTTGAATTTCTTTTTCTTATAAAAGAGGTTGATAATTATAAATCCTATAAGATTCCAAAGGGACTCATAGAGGAACGTGGGGTGGTAATAATACATAGTATTATAGCTGTCCTCATTTGGCAAAAGTCCCATTCTGATAAAGTACAACGGGCTATTCTCAGGTACTATTGTGCCGTGCGCCTCTCCGTTTACAAAATTTCCCCACCTGCCGAGCGACTGCGCTATCATAACGCCCGGGCCTGCCATATCAAAAAGCTTAAGCGTATTGAATTTCTTTATTCTTGTAGCTATCAATATGCCAAGCATTCCGCAAATAATGCCTCCGTATATAGCGAGACCTCCGTTGCGTATATTGACAACGTTCTTTATAAATTCGCCAAAATTGAAAGGCTTGGGAATGAAGTCCTCAAGAGAGGTCAGAACGTAATATAGCCTTGCGCCCAACACTCCTAGCAGCACCGTCCATATTGCGATATCAATAATATCGTCAAGGACTATTTTCTCGTATTTGCCTCTGAAGGTAGCGTAGCAGAACGCTAAAACGATACCGAGAGTTATTATGACACCGTACCAATAGACAGAAAAATTCTCTCCAATAGTAAAGGCGACGTTATCTACGGAAAAATTTTCAATTCCTATTCCCGGAAACGATATAACTGTTTTAGTTAGCATTTCAGATTCCTTTCTTTACTCTCTGTTATCTATTACCGAAAGCGTAAAATATTCGTCCTTGAATATTTCTACAAGCAACATCTCAACGTATGAGAGGTCGATACTGTCTATTATGCTTGGATAGTCGAACAGATCGAGTCCCTCCCACGCGTATGAATTCATTGAGAATGCAATATCCTCTGTCGTGTCAAAATCAGATATGTAGGAAGCATACATACACTTTTTTTCTCTGTCGAAATCTTGCTCGTCAAGACCGTTTTTCAAGCACTGCGATATGCGCTCCTTGACCTTCTCAAGTAATTTTTGAGGATCATCACTCTCACCCGACATCATCACGTAAGCCGTTCTCGAATTTGAGGAGTATCCGAAATCAAATCCCGGAGACAAAATCCCGCTCTCTATCATTTCAAGATAAAATTCTCCAGCCTCGGAAAACATCATATGCAACAAGATATTTATCGCTTCGTTGCGCTTATATCTTTCCCTTGTATCAGACGGTATATTACAATCCTTTACACCTATGCAAAACAATGGCTTTCCTATTTGCATTTTCTTTTTTACCAGGGCGCATTTTACCTCGGGCGGCTCATCGAAGCCATTGATCTTTGGAATACAAGAATCCTTTGTCTGCAAGGTCTTATCTACAATATCAACGACGGTCTGCGGAGATATATTTCCGCAAACGGAAAGCACCATATTCGACGGAATATAAAAGTCCTCACAGCACTGATACAAGGTTTCCGCGGTTATGTCGGATATGGATTCCTCGCTGCCACATATTTCATTTTTGACAGGATCATTAAAATACATTCCCTCAAGCATACCGAGGTAGCATCTGTCGTAAGGATCATCAACACAGCCTCTTATCTCCTCGGCTATTATTCCCATTTCCTTGTCTACGGTCTTTTTGGTGAAATACGGATTGGTCACAAAATATATAAGGTGCTCAAGGCACTCACAGACATGGTCGGTTGCCGAGAATATGTAGGCAGTTCTGTCATTGGACGTATATGCATTAACGTATGCGCCAAGCGCGGAGAAAACGTCGTCTGCACCCGTTCCGTCAGGATTATCAAACAGCTTGTGCTCCAGAAAATGAGCACAGCCCTGCGGCAGACGTATTTTTGCCCCGTTTTTTTCATAATCGGTTACGTTTCCGCCAAAATTCACCGACAAAACGCCGTACGTAGTCGACATATCCTTGGGATAAACGTATATACGGAGTCCGCTGCCGTGCTCTATTTTATAATATTGCTCACCGATAAGATTTGAGCGAAAGGTCTTTATATCACTCATCCTCAGTCTCCTCCTCTCCGTTTCCAATGAGGAAATACACTGTATCAAGAGACACCCTTTGCGCCGCCGCGAGAATATCCTCACGCGTTACCGCGTTTATTTTCTCTATCGACGCACTTTCGTTGTCCGTCACGCCGCCTATAAGCCTTCTGAGCATGAACATCTCTATCGCGGCAGGACTGTCTTTTATTTGCTTTAAACCCGAGATTATGCTCCTCTTTGCCACCGTGATATCATCATCGGTAAAATCACTGCTCTGAACCAAAGCAAGCTGATGGGCTATCTCCTCCATAGCCACGTCCTTGTTGGATGGCTTTATTCCACAACCTACCTTGATGATGCCCGTTGCGCTATGATATGAGGAATAGCAATAATAGCAAAGGCTCTTTCTCTCACGCACGTTCATAAACAGCTTTGAAGCTGACGAGCCTCCGAATATCTCGTTGAATACAGTCATAGCATAGTATTCCTTGTCCGAAAGGACAGTTCCGCATCTGTATCCTATTTCCAATCTGCTTTGCGCGATATCCATACTTTCACAAGCATATTGAACATCGTTGCGACAAGTCTCAAATGCCTTTTCTTTATACTCAATTTCAAGATTGCTGGCATCGGGAAGATTGAAACATGTACGGGTAATCTCCTCAATACGAGAAGCACTCTCACAGCCAACGTAATAGCACTCAAGCCGAGCGTTGTTTAAAAACCACTCTATGTTTTCGGTCAACTGCTCTGCCGTAAATTTCGACAAAATATCAACGTCTCCGCTTGTGGATATGCCGTATGGGGTATCCTTGAGCATAAGCCTGTCGCACTGCTTTGATGCGTACGCTCTCTGGTCGTTTATCTGTGAGCGTATGGCATCGATAGCTATTTTTCTCTCACTTTCAACATAGCTTGAGAGCAAAAGTCCGTTTTCGTCTCTCAAGGGCTCAAAAATTATCTCTGAGACTATTTTTAGCACCTCGGACAATATATCCGTGTTATCTCCCGAAAGCCTGTATTTATTATCAAGAACCTTACATGATATCTGGAACACACTTTTGTCACCAAAGGAAAGACTGCGCAGGGATACCGTCGCACCGTACAGTCTGTCAAGGCTTTTATTTATCTCGGTTATCGTTGGGTACTTTTTGCTTCCTCGCATAATGACCGAGAGCATAAGCTTTGTCAGAGGCGATCTTTGCTTATCCTTTGGCAATATAAAATTTAAGGAAAACCGTGCCATTTTGAACTTATCCGTCTGTGTGACGTGCAAGCGCAATTTTCCGCTCGTTATATCTTTTGATATTTTATTCATCAATAAAATCCGCACTTGGCGGAGTCCTTTCACATCATTTGCTATGTACCTATATATTTTACACTATTTATAAGATTTTTTCAAGTATTATTTTATTAATTTATAAGAACAGAGGAACATTGCCCAAACAATGCTCCTCTATCTTCTATTGACATTGGAAAAAGTACTTGACCTGCGCGAGTATCTCCCTTACCTCTCTTACGAATTGATTTCTGTAAGGTCGAAGGTCCGCGGAGACTCCAATCGCGTCTACTCCCTTTTTATCAGCTATGTAAAGCGCCCGGTAAAGATGATATTCCTGCGTTATGACGATTACCTTGTCAAATCCGTATATCTCCTTTGCGCGAGCTATGCTTTCATAGGTCGAAAATCCAGATCCGTCGGTCAGAATACACGCAGGCTCAACGCCTATATCCTCGGCATATTTCCTCATAGCTGAGGGCTCGTCGTAATGCTCGCCCGAGCAATCACCGCTCATAAGTATAACGTCTGCATTTACATGCCCAAAAACCTCTACTCCGACTAATATCCTGTCCTCAAGCATATGGCTTGGAGTTCCGTCGGATTTCAGTCCCGCGCCGAGAACTATTACACAGTCAAAGCTTTCGCTTGCTTGGATCTCGTCTGCCGTCCCGAAAATCCTGTCCGAAACAGTTCCCTTGACTATTGCGCTTATGATAAAGACGGCTAAGAACATCAAAAGCGCGAGCGCGAGGATCACGATACAGACGTTTATCACACGGAAAAAGAGCTTATTGCCTTTATATAGCCTTGCTATTTTTCCCATAGGATATTACTTCCCGCTCTCACACTTCTTTGCTACCATATCCGCGGCCGCTTCAAGATAATCGCATTTTATCATCTCTATCCAGCCCTTATCTACGTAAGATGCTACCTCGGTGTCTATCGGTATCTTGGCAAGCAGGTCGTATCCGAACTCCTCTGCTATATCTTCAATATGGCTCTCGCCGAATATCTTTATCTCCTTGCCGCAATCGGGACACTTGACAAAGCTCATATTCTCAACGAGACCAAGCACGGGAACCTTCATCATATCCGCCATATTCGCTGCCTTTTTGACTATCATAGAAACAAGCTCCTGGGGACTTGAAACTATAACACAGCCGTCGATAGGAAGGCTTTGGAACACGGTAAGAGGAACGTCGCCCGTTCCGGGAGGGCAGTCTATGAGAAGATAGTCGAGATCTCCCCAAGCCGTGTCCGTCCAGAACTGTCTCACTGTTCCGGATATAAGCGAGCCTCTCCACACCACAGGTCTTGTTTCGTCCTCAAGCATAAGATTGACGGACATTATCTTGATTCCCGTCGCGGTCATAGGAGGAAGCATAGCTCCGTCACCATTACCCTCTACATCGTCATATACACCGAAAGCCTTGGGGATAGACGGTCCCGTCACATCTGCGTCAAGTATGCCTACGCGGTATCCGTTTCTCGAAAGGTGTACTGCAAGCATAGATGTCACAAGGGATTTACCTACTCCGCCCTTGCCGCTGACAATAGCGATGACGTTCTTTACGTTACTGCCTTTGTTTGCCTCGTCCTTGGGGATTCCTCCGTTCTTGGACGGGCAATTTAAAGAACACGACGAACAGTCGCGAGTACATTGTTCACTCATTTTACAGATCTCCTTATTATTTATTCACTAAACATTATTATACAACATTAAATCAAAAATTGCAATACGATTTTTAAAATGTCGACAAAATAAAAAAGAACTCCACGCAAGAGTTCTTTTTTATTGCTTTGGTCAATTAAGCCTCTTTGATGTTGAGAACCTTCTTGCCGTTGTAGTAGCCGCAAACCTTGCATACACAGTGAGACTTGAGCATCTCGCCGCATGCGGGGTTGGAGCACTTTACAAGTCCGGGCATAGTGAGCTTGGAGTTGTTGGATCTTCTCTTATCTCTGCGCGCTGCGGACACTTTCTTCTTCGGTACTGCCATATTGAAACCTCCTCTCGAGAGCACACTTGTGTATGCCGTCGATTATATAAAATATTTTTTAACGTTCTGAAGCGTTTATTGCTCGTCTTCCTTTTTGAGCAGAGTTGCAAGGACTGCAAGACGCGGATCTATCTCTTTCTTGGGGCAACCGCAATCGCCACCCTTGAGAGATTTGCCGCACTTGGGGCAAAGCCCGGGGCAATCGTCGTCGCAAAGTATCTTCTTTGGAAAGTCAAGCAGGAGAGCCTCTGTGAGCTGCTCGTCAATATCGAGCTTTCCGTTCTCGACGATGACGTACTCATCAACATTCTCCTCTATCTGTTCCTCGGAAAGAGTTCCCTCGTCAGCGACCACACGTTCAAAGTCAAGCACGAATTCACCCTCGACCGCATCAAGACATCTGTCGCACTCGGTCTCATACGCAAGATGAGCCTCGGCTTTCAGTTGCATGTATCCCGCACTGTCGGTGATCTCCCCTATAACGTGAGCATCGTCCTTAAACGTAACTCTGTCCATAGGAATGGGGGTAAGCATATAATCAAACGTTATTCGGTTCTTTTCTCCGCGGAGAAGCGGACCAACGTCTAAAATCATACACTTTCCTTCCCTTCATACAGACATAAAACGCGACTTTAATTATTATATATGAACTTGTGAATTTTGTCAAGAGTTTTTTTTATTTTTTGAGAGAGGATTTTGAGATTTTTTCTTGTTTGTATCAATTTTTAGGTAAAGATTGGCGCTTTGAGCCAAAATGAACAGGGAGATACTTCATTTAGCTTTTATTCTTAGTTTGGAACGTAATTGTAATTTATCGTCACATTTGCAAGACACGAGTTATACCAATAATCAATAGAAATCATATCCCAATCATCTTGGTTTCCGGTATAATTAACAGTTGTTAGAGCATAGCAATTCTCAAATGCATAAGAACCTATGCTCTCCACACTGTGGGGGATCACAACGCTGGTAAGGCTTGAGCAATACCGAAACGCAGAATGACCAATTTCAGCAACTCCGTCGGGGATTGTCACGCTTGCAAG
>CAJGCF010000064.1 GCA_904501865.1 uncultured Clostridia bacterium | reverse complement strand
GGTTGCTGAAGCATCGGGATACGTATCCTCCCCCATATACTCGTCAATATCGGGAAAGGTAACTAAAATTGAAGAGTTTTTGCGCCCCGACGGAAAAAGAGTTCCCGCTATCAGAATAGTATCCGACGGAGAAATGTCCGTATATGAGGGCGTACAGCCCCCTATTATTTCAAGTCTTGACGACCTGGTAACCGCCGCGCGCGAGTCGGGAGTCGTCGGACTCGGAGGGGCGGGTTTTCCTCTCGCCGTCAAGCTTGACGTTCTTAAGAAGGAGAGCATAGACACCGTTATCCTCAACGGTGCGGAATGCGAGCCTTATATAACCAGCGACACAAGAACTATGCTGGATTATACCTATGATATTAGATCAGGAGTAGAGCTTCTGATGAAGCACGCTCCCTCTGTTAAGCAGTACATAATAGGAATAGAGAAGAACAAGCCCGACGCGATCAAGAAGATGCGCGAGACCTTTGCCGATATGCCCAATCTTTCGGTCAAGGCGTTGCCTCCGAGATATCCTCAGGGCGCAGAGAAGGTGCTCATATACAACACCGTTCGCCGTGTTGTTCCCGAGGGAAAGCTTCCTTCTGACGTAAACGTCGTGGTGCTTAACATCACGTCCCTTGCTGTGCTCGGCTCGTATTGCAACACGGGAATGCCCCTCGTAAAAAGAAGTCTCACTCTTGACGGAAGCGCGGTGGCGTCTCCCAAAAACATCAAGGTTCCGATAGGTACATCTATCAAGGACATTCTTGAGTTTGGCGGCGGAGTCAAGGGAGAGATCGGCAAGATTCTGTTCGGCGGACCTATGATGGGAACTGCCGCGGCATCTATTGAGGACCCCGTGCTCAAAACGACGGGAGCTATCACCGTACTCTCCCCAAAGGACTCGGAAACTCCCGAGGAAACGGCTTGTATCGGTTGTGGAAGATGTGCCGAGGCGTGCCCCCACCTGCTCAAGCCCGTAATGTATTCAAGGGCTCTCGAGGCGGGCAGCATCGATGAGAAGATCAAGATGCTCGAGGATCACAAGATAATGCTTTGCGTAGAGTGTGGAAGCTGCTCGTTCGTATGTCCCGCGGCACGTCCACTCGTTCTAAACAATAAAATAGCAAAGGCCGAATACCGCGAGTATTTGTCCAAGCAGAAAAAATAAGGAGGTAAGGGAGAAATAATGGAAAAGCTCATGGTAACGTCGTCACCCCATATTCATTCAAAGGCGTCAACGCAAAACATTATGCGAGACGTAGTTATAGCTCTTTTGCCTGCTACAGTCGCCGCCGTGTATTATTTCGGATTGTACGCACTCTGGATGGTATGCGTGTGTGTAATAAGCGCCGTATTGTCTGAATTCCTGTATAATCTTATTTGCAAGAAAAAGCAGACCGTCAAGGATCTCAGTTCCGTCGTGACGGGACTTCTGCTTGCGCTCAATCTCTCCACAAAGGTAGAGCTTTGGCAGTGCGCGATCGGCTCTGTGTTTGCTATAATCGTAGTCAAGTGCTTGTTCGGCGGGCTGGGACAAAACTTTGCCAATCCCGCAATAACCGCAAGAATATTTTTGATAATAGCCTTCGGTGCAGTCGCGGGTGGCTCGCAGACCAGATTTGCCGAGCTTGCGTCAGGCGCAACCCCTCTATACGTAATTGAACATGGCGGAGATCTGCCTTCTCTTACAGATATGCTCCTTGGAAACCGCGGAGGCGCCATCGGAGAAACCTGCGCCATAGCATTGATGCTCGGATTTGCTTATCTTATTATCAGACGAGTCATCAGCTGGCATACTCCCGTCGTATTTACTGCAACGGTATTTATTCTTTCGCTTATCATCAAGCAGGATATTAATATTGCTACATACGAGCTCCTCGGCGGAGGCCTGCTCATCGGTGCTATCTTTATGGCTACCGATTACGTGACCACTCCTTCAAACAAGATAGGAAAAGTTATATTCGGTCTTGGCTGTGGAGTAATAACCGTGCTTATTCGTTTCTGGGGGTCATATCCCGAGGGTGTTTCCTTCGCGATACTCTTTATGAACATCTTGACACCTTTTATTCAGAAAATAAGTATAGTTCGTCCTCTGGGAGGTGTAAAAAATGGTAAAAAGTAAATTGATGCCAACTATAGTCCTCTCAATCATATGTCTTTGTGCCGCACTTTTGCTCTCCGCCATAAATATGGTGGCGGACCCTATAATTAAGGCCAATCAGGAGCAAAAAGCGCAGGATGCTCTGCTTGAGGTAATGCCCGAGGGCGAGAGCTTTGATAAAATCGACACAGCAGGACTTCCCGAGGAGATCACCGCGGCATACAAGGCAGCAAGCGGTGGATACGTATTCCAGATGACCGTAACGGGCTACAAATCAGGACTCGTCATTATGTGCGGTATAGACGGTAACGGTAAGATCACGGGAGCTAAATGTATCCAATCCAGCGAGACGCTTGGAGCAGAAGGAGAGCTTGGCACACAATACACAGGTAAGGTCTCGGACAACTACACAGACGTATCCGCAATATCAGGCGCTACCTTGACCTGTAACGGATACAGAAAAGCAATAAAGGCGGCTTTTGATGCCTTTGAAATCTTGAAGGGAGGTAACTGAAATGAGTGAAAAGAAAAAGCTTTCTATTCTTATTCGCGGTATCATTCAGGAAAACCCCGTTCTTATACTTGTTCTGGGCACCTGTCCCACTCTCGCGACCTCGACGAGCGTAATATCGGCGCTCTCAATGGGCTTTGCCGCGACCTTCGTTTTGGTTTGCTCTAATGCGGTAATTTCGGCTCTTCGAAATATAATTCCCGACACAGTGCGAATTCCATGTTACATAGTTATAATCGCAAGCTTCGTGACTGCTATGCAGATGCTTTTGCAGGCTTACCTGCCGGAAATATACGATATGCTGGGCGTTTACCTTGCACTTATCGTTGTAAATTGCATTATTCTTGGCAGAGCGGAGATGTTCGCAAGAAAAAATCCCGTCGGAGATTCTATCCTTGACGGTCTTGGAATGGGAATCGGATTCCTCGTGGCTCTTCTGATAATGGCGATCATCAGAGAAGTATTGGGAGCGGGCTCTTTTGCGGGAATAGCTATTCCGTTCCTTGAAAATTATAAAATACCGATACTGACACAGGCACCCGGAGGGTATCTGGTGTTTGGTATAGTTATCGCGGCGATGAACAAGCTCACGGCAAAGCGCGGCGGCGTCAAGAGAAAATCCTTCTCTTGCGAGGGTTGTGCTATGGCAGAGGGCTGCTCAAAGGAGAGCTGCTCCGTAGCCGACAGAAAGGAGAGCGCAGATGTATAAGGAATTAATTCTTATCCTGATGGGCGGAGTGTTGGTCAACAACTATGTTTTACAGCAGTTTCTCGGCATCTGTCCCTTCCTCGGAGTTTCCAAAAAAATCGACCAAGCAAGCGGCATGGGTATAGCGGTTACTTTCGTTATGCTCTTCGCAACGGCGGCAACGTGGCCTATATACACGTACCTGCTTGTTCCGCTCAACATTGCTTATCTTCAAACGATAGTTTTCATTCTTGTAATCGCCACACTCGTACAGTTCGTCGAGATAATCCTCAAGAGATTTATCCCGTCGCTCTTTAAGGCTCTCGGAGTATATCTCCCCCTTATCACGACAAACTGTGCCGTGCTCGGCGTAACACTCAATAACATAACCGACGGATATAACTTTATTGAGGCTATGATATCCTCTCTCGGCGTAGGCCTTGGATTCCTACTTGCTATGGTACTGTTTGCGGGAGTGCGCTCCAAAATGTCTGCAAACGCTCCCACAAAGGCGTTTCAGGGACTTCCCGTAACCTTGATCGCGGCGTCCATCGTGGCAATGTCCTTCTACGGATTTTCGGGAATAGTCGAAAACCTTTTGGCGTAAGGAGGTAAAGATATGGATATATTAACACCTATTCTTATATGCGCGGGAATAGCTATAATCTGCGCAGTCATACTTACGCTCACGTCGCATTTCTTCTCCATAAAGGGGGACGAAAAAGAAGCACAGATACGTGACTGCCTTGCGGGCGCGAACTGCGGTGCGTGCGGTTATAGCGGATGCGACGGTTATGCAAAGGCTCTTTACGAGGGCTCGTGCGACAAGGTAAATCTTTGTACGCCCGGGGGTGATACCGTTGCCAAGCAAATATCCGAGATACTCGGTGTCGAGGCGGAGGACGTTGTCGAGCAGGTTGCCTACGTTGCTTGTAACGGGAACTGCAACGCAATACCCAAACGCTATGATTATCAAGGTCCCAAAAGCTGCAAAATAGCAAATATGAATTATTCGGGCGACAAGATGTGCACCTACGCGTGTCTTGGCTACGGAGACTGTGCGGCTGTTTGTCCTAACGGCGCCATCGTCGTAAAGGACGGAGTAGCTAAGGTAATAAGCTCAAGATGTATAGGATGCGGTATGTGCGTTCGCACGTGTCCCAAGGGAATGATACATCTTATACGCGACGTATCCAAGGTCGCAGTCCTTTGTTCAAATCACGACAAGGGAGCACTGACCAAAAAATATTGCAGCGGTGGCTGTATCGGCTGCGGACTTTGCAAGCGCAACTGTCCAAACGAAGCCATAACTGTAGAGAACAATCTTGCGACAATAGACTACGAAAAGTGCACGGGCTGCGGCAAATGTGCCGAGGTGTGTCCTATCAAGTGCATTAAAGAGGCTGACTTTACGGGTGCTACTAAGCACAAATAATTATCGGAGGCAGAGCAATATGGAAAGGAAAAGAAGTATCAGATATGATGTTTTCCTTATCGTGATATTGCTCTCCCTCTCTTTGTGCGCTCTGCTTATCATGTATCTATCGAAGCGTGACGGAACAAACGTCTGCGTGGAGATAAACGGGGAACAGGTAGCACAGTATAGCTTGAGTGAGGACGGAGAATACGCCCTAAACGGAGGCACTAATATACTGAGGATAGAGAGCGGCGAGGCATATCTTGTGTATGCAGACTGTCCCGACAAGACCTGTGTTCATAGCGGTAAGATAAAATACGTCGGACAGAGTATAATCTGTTTACCCAATAAGGTAACGGTAATAGTCAAGGGCAATGCGTCGAACGGCGTGGACCTTGTGTCATAGGGGGTAGGCGTGTGAAAAAAGCAAAAAAACTAACTCTCCTCGCTATGACTGCCGCCGTAGCGATAGTATTATCCTTCGTGGAGTCACAGATCCCGACCTTCATCGCTATTCCGGGCGTAAAATTGGGACTTGCCAATATAGCTATCATGTTTACGCTTTACAAGCTCGGCGTCAGTGAGGCGTTCATCGTATCAATTATAAGAGCCTTGACTGTGTTTCTAATATTTGGTGGAATCGTTGCGTTGATATACACTCTTTGCGGCGCGATTTTCAGCCTTGTGATAATGTGTCTGCTCAGAAAGCTCTCTCCGTTCTCGGAGGTGGGAGTCAGCGTGGCGGGCGGCGTGTCTCACAATATAGCTCAGGTTGCCGTGGCGTTCTTTATGCTTGACGCCTCCGCAATACTTCTATATCTGCCAGTTTTGCTGTTTTCGGGAACGGTCGCGGGCGTAGTTATAGGCATTGTTTCGGGCATACTGATCCGCAGGATAAATTTGGATAAGATATTTTGAAAAGACGCTTGTAGCATGATCCAAGCGTCTTTTTTGCGTTTTAAGAAAAATTAAGAAATAAGGCGTTGTATTTTGCCTTGATAAATAGTATAATAGAGAGTAGAATTTGTCGATTTTTGCAACCTATACAAAGGAGGTATCTTTGATTGGCTTGGCTTGAGAGCTTTATTAACGCTACCGCGTGGGGAATGGAAAAGCCCGCCGCATACGGAGCGTTTCATCTGACCTTTACCTTCGTAGGCATTGCCGTTTGTATAATCGCGGCATATTTGCTTAGAAACGTTGGTGAGAGGGAAAATCGTATCACTCTTATAAGCGTGGGCGTTTTTCTCGCGATAACCGAGATATATAAACAGCTTTTCTATTATTATCATATAGGACAGGGTAGCTATCAGTGGTGGATATTCCCGTTCCAGCTCTGTAGCGTGCCTATGTACCTGTGTATAATAGCTCCGTTGCTCAAGAGCGGCAAGATACAGAGCGGAATGTATAATTTTATGACTACGTTCAATCTTCTCGGAGGGCTTATGGCATTTATCGAGCCTTCGGGAATAGTTCACGAATATTGGACCTTGACCTTGCATGCGTTCGTGTGGCATATGTCGCTCATTTTCGTGGGTTTTTATCTTATCGCATCGGGAAGATTTGCGAAAACAGGCAAGGACTTCACCTACGCTGTATATACATTCCTTGGGCTGTGCGTAATTGCGTTTTGCATCAACCTTGTGTTCTGGAAAGCATCCGCAGGAGACATAAATATGTTTTACGTTGGGCCGAGAAACTCTCCGCTCCTCGTGTTCAAGACCATTTCCCAAAAGCTCGGCTGGTATATCAGCACGATGCTGTACATACCGACAGTCTGCCTCGGAGCATTCATCATCTATCTCCCGGCGCATTTTTACGCCAAGAAAAAAGGACTTATAAAACAGAATTAACCTAAGGGGCTGAGTCAAAAGCTTTTTAGAAGGCGATTGACTCAGCCTTTTGCTATACAAGATTGCAAGATTGAGAAAAAACAAAAGAAAAAGCCTCGGCGAGCATACCGAAAAATCAATGGGTCATTTTGCCACACTGATATTTACGCTTCTCCCCTTTGTTCGAAATTCAATTCACAAAGAGTTCCTTGAAAGAAGTCGCAAAATATAGTAAAATAAAAGCATCAAATTAGAAGGAGGTGTTACAATGGCGACGAAAAAATACGAAAGCATGCGCATCATGTCACTTGAGGGGAGTGTGCTGTGTAAAAATGAAGGGTTTACCGCTACCAAGGACGGAAAGCCCGATCCCAATGCGTTCATGGGCATTCTCGACGAGAGTCAACGAAAAACGCATATCGAGGAACGTGTACGCCAAGACACTAGAGGAATGCGAGGAAAAGCTCGCAGAGCTGATCAAAACCATGAAAGCGGAAATCGCCGAGATGAAAAAGGCGGCGAAGAACGCATAACAAAAGAGGGCTGACCAAAGCGGTCAGCCCTCGAAAATTGCGTCGGAGGAAGCAAAGAAAAGCCAAATCGGTTGAAAAGTTCATAGAAATATGATATAATAAACTCATCGATAAATAAGAATTTGACGAACATAACTCGGAGGTAAAAATGAGCATCTTATTTGCAATATTCTTGTCAATGCTCAAGATCGGCTGCTTCGCCTTTGGCGGCGGATACGCCATTATTGCATTGCTTGAAAACGAATTTATATCAAAACGAAATTGGATCGATCACGATGAATTTCTCGACGTGGTTGCGATTGCGGAATCCACCCCCGGACCTATTGCGATCAACGTAGCGACCTACATAGGTTACAAGCTCAAGGGCGTTTTCGGCGCGGTAGTGGCAACGGTAGGTATGTGTCTGCCGTCATTTGTCATTATGTATCTCGTATCGCTCTTTTACGAGCAGTTTATGGAGATTACGCTCGTGGCGGCGGCGTTCAAGGGCATTCAGATCTGCGTGGTGTATCTCATTGCATCTGCAGGTCTTAAAATGTTGAAGAAAATGAAAAAAACGCCTCAAAACATTATCGTATTTTCTGTGACTTGTATCGGAATGATACTCTGCACGCTTTTTGACGTTCATATTTCGTCGGTGTGGTTCATTCTTGCCGCAGGCGTTCTCGGACTTTCGATATTCTTCATTAAGAAAACACGCGCGAAAGGAGAGAAAACGAAATGATTTATTTGCAGTTGTTCTTTACCTTTCTGAAGGTTGGCGCATTCGCCTTTGGCGGCGGTTACGCTATGCTTTCTCTCATCGGTGATTCCGTTCTCAAATACGGTTGGATGACCGAGC
>CAJGCF010000063.1 GCA_904501865.1 uncultured Clostridia bacterium | reverse complement strand
TAGACGAGATATCCTACGTCAACACAAACAAGGTGATGGATGCCTTTCGCGAACACAGAGTCGCGGCTACGAATTTCGATACCACAAGCGGATACGGCTATGATGACCGTGGACGCGATGTGCTCGATCGTATCTGGGCGGACGTTATGGGAGCAGAGGCGGCATTCGTGCGCCACAACATAGTAAACGGCACGCAAGCGCTTACCATAGGACTTTTCGGTCTTTTGCGCCCAGACGATCTTATGTGCTCCATAGCGGGCAAGCCCTACGACACCCT
Source organism: uncultured Clostridia bacterium (assembly GCA_904501865.1). Taxonomy (GTDB): domain Bacteria; phylum Bacillota; class Clostridia; order Oscillospirales; family CAG-272; genus SVTX01. The sequence continues at coordinate 7,965 of CAJGCF010000063.1, read as the reverse complement.
TGAGGAGGTCATAGGAATCGCTGGAGAGGCGGGCAACGGCTCTCTTGCGGATTTTGGCGTGAGATATAAGCAGATAGACCTCAAGGACGACAGCTTTGACTTTGACTCCATTGGAGACGTATTACGCCAGGAGCTTGACAGAGGAAAGCCCGTCAAGGTGGTATTTATCCAACGCTCCAAGGGTTATCTTAATAGAAAGACTCTCACCGTTGATGAGATAGGCGAGGCGGTAAGCTTTGTAAAATCTATATCTCCCGAGACCTACGTTGTAGTTGACAACTGCTACGGTGAGTTCACCGAAACTCGTGAGCCGACCGAGGTCGGCGCGGATATGATAATAGGCTCGCTTATAAAAAATCCCGGCGGCGGTATGGCGGAGACGGGAGGATACATTGCGGGAAGCGCGAGGGCGGTCGAGCTTGCCTCTTATAGACTCACAAGCGTGGGCTGCGGACTTGAGGTAGGCGCTACCGTAGGACAGACCAAAAATATGTATAAGGGACTTTTCTATGCTCCGCATACCACCGCGCAGGCGCTCAAAACCGCACATCTTGCCGCATACGTATTCGAAGAGCTCGGATATAACGTAAGCCCAAGATGGAACCAGCTTCGCTCTGATATAATACAGACGGTTATAACGGGAGACCCGGAGCTGCTGTGCGCTTTCTGCCGCGGAATACAGAAGGGCTCACCCGTCGATTCCTTTGTAACTCCTGAGCCTTGGGCGATGCCCGGATACACAGACGAGGTCATTATGGCGGCGGGAGCATTTGTCCAGGGAGCATCAATAGAGCTTTCTGCAGACGGGCCTATGAGACCTCCGTACACCGTGTTTTTCCAAGGCGGTCTGACCTATGAGAGCGGAAAAATAGGAATACTTTCCGCCGCTGAGTCAATGCTTGAGGGCAGATAAGACTCAATTTGCAAATTTTCGTTGAAATTTACATAGATTTAACGTACAATAGATAGTATAAATATTTTTTGGAGATAAAAATGCTTGATAGAAAATTTAAGGTCATATCAATAATTCTGCTGACCGTAATGTTTGTGGGCGCTTTTGCGGCCTGCGCCAATAAGGACGATACCCCCGAGGGATATCAGCTCGTAGCGTGCGAGGGAGACAAGTTCAGACTTTACGTGCCTACCCAATGGACACCGAATACTACAGGTGGAGTCACGGGAGCGTATTATTCGCTTGATGAAAACGCGTCTGTTCACGTGTATATAGCAGATGATGCCGCGGATATGACGGCTGAGGAATACTGGAATGTGTGCAAGGCAAAGCTTGACGCGGAAATGAAGGGATTTTCGGCGTCCGACGCCTCGGAGAAGCTTACGCTTGGCGGACAAGCCGCTCGAAAGTACGTGTACACGGCCAAAATAAATGTGTCAGGGCAGGAGAGGGAATACAATTTCATGCAGGTGCTCGCGAGATACGACGGGGACATGTACGTTTTGATATACAGTGCCCCCACAGAGCACTATGACTCTCACGTAGGTGAGGTCGACGGAGTGGACAATAAGGGAATAATACCTTATTTCAAATTCGCCGAGCCCTACGTATCCGAGGACGGACAAAAGGAGATATCCGACAAGGTAATAGCTCCGGATGGAATGAAGCTTGCCTCCACCGAGGAGCGCGCGTACAGATTTTTTATCCCAAGCTCCTGGATAATAAATAATCGTGCGGAATCCACCGCCGCGTATGCTTCAGAAAGTGATAGCTCAAACGTCAACGTGCAGATGTATATGACGGGTGACGAGAGCCAGACCGTCGAGCAATATTGGACGGCGTGCGAGGAGAATTACAAAAAGACCTTTTTAAGCTATGCCCTTATTAGTACAGAGGACATCAAGATAGACGGCATTGATGCCAAGCAGTACGTCATCTCGGTTAAAGTTGGCGGTCAGGAGTATAAGATGCTTCAGGCTATCGTTAAAAAGGGGGCTATGTTCTATTGCATAACCTATACGGCAACTCCCGAAAATTATGAGGGTCACATTCCCGAAGTTGAAAAAATGATAGAGAGCTTTGATATAAGGTGATATGATATACTTTGACAACAGTGCCACCACGGAAATATCCTTGGCGGCAAAACAAAAAATGACGGAAACGCTTGATATATACGGAAATCCGTCCTCCACACACTCAGTTGGAATTGCGGCAGCTCGCGTAATAGAGAGAGCAAGAGAGCAGGTGTCGGCAGCTCTTGGCGTGGGAAGAGTGAGTGCCCAGAATCTGATATTCACGTCTTGCGGAAGTGAAGCTAATAACACCGCGATACTCGGTAGCGTATATTCAAAGGCTAAGCGCAGAGCAAACAAGATAATAACTGACAATTCCGAGCACCCGTCGGTCGAGAACGTGATGAAAAGGCTTGAGGCAGACGGATTTGAGGTAGTAAGAATAAAGACCGAGGGCGGAGTGCTTGACGAGGAGAGCTTTATGAAGGCTCTTGACGATAGAGTCCTGCTTGTCTCTCTTATGCTTACAAATAATGAAACGGGCGCGGTATATGACGTTAAAAAGCTGTTTTCTGCCGCAAAGAGACTTTGCCCCGACGCCGTCACTCATTGTGACGCGGTGCAGGGATTCCTTAAGATACCTTTTTCTCCAAAATCACTTTCTGCCGACCTTTTAAGCATAAGCGCGCACAAGATACACGGGCCCAAGGGCGTTGGCGCGCTTTATATCTCCCCTGAGATAATAAAGGCAAAAAAGATAGTACCGTATCTTATCGGAGGTGGTCAGGAGGGCGGATATCGCTCGGGAACTGAGAATATAGTGGGAATTGCGGGCTTTGGCAAGGCGGCAGAGCAGGGCAGACTGTCATTTGTATCAAGCGTTGAAAAAATGACGGCACTCCGAGATATGTGTCAGGCAGGAGCTGTAGCGGTGGGAGCAAAGGCAAATATTCCCACACGTATGCGCGCTCCTCACATACTAAGCCTGACCTTGCCTGATATAAAAAGCGAGACTATGCTTAACTTTATGTCGGCCAAGGGAATATGTATTTCGGCAGGCTCCGCCTGCTCGGCTCATTCGAGAAATATGTCTCCAACTCTTATAGGCTTTGGACTTTCTGCCGCCGAGGCGGATTGTACGGTGAGAGTGAGCTTCAGTGAGTATAACACAGAGCGGGAGGTCGAAGAATTTTGCAGCGCCCTCTCCGAAGGTATAAAGACTCTTGTTAGAGTAAGAAGATGAATTAAGTAAACTTAACTAAAAATAAAAAGGGCTGAGTCATTTAGATGAAGAGGCGTGGTTTGGCTCTCGTAGGCGTACAAGTGCCGGATATCCAAAACGCGACTAAAAAGCCACATAAAATGTTGAAATCCGCTGAAAAAATCGGCGGATTTCAACATTTGAAAGACAAAAACTATATTTTTAAGTTGTTTTTTGTTATTGCTTTTAAAAGTGGCTTTTGTTCTGCACTAAATGAAACAGCCCCTTTTTAAGTTATTATCAAATAGTAAATTGAAGAACGCAGAACGCGGCGTATATACAAAGCAGAGCAATACCCTGAACTCTTGATAGCTTGCCACGGAATAGCGTAGGAATAGTCATAATAGCCATTACCGCAAGCATTACGGGAATGTCTATAAGCAGCGAGGAATTGATACCCCAAATCTGCGTGTTATTGGGAACGGCAAAGGGAGATATAGTAATTGATACTCCGCTTACCAGTACGAGATTGAATATATTTGCGCCTATGATGTTACCGAGAGAAAGAGAGCTATGACCCTTGATGAGAGCGGTTATAGCTGTAACAAACTCGGGAAGAGATGTGCCAAGAGCCACGAACGTGAGCGCTATAACGGATTGGGGAACGCCAAGCGTTTCAGCTATAATGATACCGTTGTCGACCAACAAGTCCGCACCGATAGCGATAATGAAAGCACCGAGTATCAGGAATACTATATTGGAGTTGAGAATAGATATCTTGTTTTTAGTGATGCCCTTGATAAGACACACTGCAATTATTATGACTCCGAGAATTCCCCACAGATAATAGCCGACAAAGTCAACGAGATTAGCAAAGAATCCGTTTGATTCCTGTGAGAAAAAGTCTATGGAAACTCCGCCCTGCACGCTATTTAGTACGGTAAATATCTGAGCAGCTATAAGACCTATACCGACTATGATAAAGCCCCAGAAGTCGCCAAGCTTTCCTTGGTTATCTTCAGAAACCTCGTCGTCCATAGCGTCAAGCACGAGCTCTGCGTCAATAACGGTAGGCTTTATAGCCTTTTTTGCTTGAAGTGCCAGGATTATCATATATACAACAAATCCAAGCAGAAGAACTATACCAATCCAACGGGCAAAATATCCAAAGTAATAGGAGACGAAGGAGTAGAAAACTGCCGCTCCGAAAAAGAATATAACGGGGAAACGAAGGGATTTTTTGTCCGTTTCAGATGGGCGAATAGCTATAGTGAGCGCCGCTATGAGAGAGGTGTTGCATATTATAGAGCCTATGGCGTTTCCGTAAGCCATATCTCCGCTTCCTTGCATAGCGCCTGTCGCGGACACCATTACCTCGGGCAAGGTAGTACCTATAGATACTACGGTAGCGCCTATGAGTATTTCCGGAATGTGAAATCTGTGGGCAATGCCGCTTGCTCCGTCAACGAACCAGTCGCCGCCTTTGATGAGCATAACAAGACCGACTGCAAACAGTATTATTGGTATTATCATTTTTATTTCCTTCCTTGCTTATAATGCACTATTGATCATTATATATCTTTCGGGCGCGAATGTCAATACGAATTTTGTAACGTTATAAAACAAGCTAACGTAATTATTGTAGTATTCAAGGTCTACGAACAGTATTTCACCCGATTCGTTGAGGTTTTCCACGTACTAGGAATGCGGTGCTATAATACAGTATGAATACAGTATGAATTTTCATAAAAGAGAAATGACTGCCTGTTTATGACCGCCGTTCCGTTGCCCGAGAGAAAATATACTATCTCGTAGCAATCGTGTGAATGGGGCTTGAAGGTATTGTTTTCAGTAGAGTGACGGTTAAAAAAGCATATCCTGCTGTGAGTTTCCATAGGCATTAAAAATATCTTTCGTCGTCCTTGTTGTAATTGTTGTCCCACTCATTGTCTTTCTTTTGACCGTTTGAGGAGCTTCTTTTCTTTTCCTCGTTATATGCGCGAACGCCTTTGACGATAAGGAACACCGCAATAGCGACGAGTACTAAGATGATTATAATGGATATGATCATATCGGTGTAATCCACACCAAGCACCTCGTCCATATCGTCAACTACTATTGCGATGGCGATACCCGTTTGCTCGGTGAACGCCTTGAGCGCGGAATCCACGGTATCTGCCGTCAAAGACAGATCCGTGTAATTTGTAAGCCTTGAGTAATTGGCTGACGTGTGAGCATCTCCGCAGCTACGCTTGAACGAGGAATCAAGAGAGAGTCTCTCTATGTGTCCTGCCATCTTATCGACTACGTTTGCAAGGTCGCTATCCAGAGAGTATGCGTAATAGCTCTGATTGACGCAGTAATTCATAGCTTGACCAAACTCTGTGCGCTCGGCTCCGAACATATTCGTAATATCCGAGTGAATATGATCTCCCACCCAAGCGATATAGTAATATTCGTCAGCTTCCTTATTGGTAAGCACTACCAGAAGAATGTTGTCCTCATAAGATGATGAGCGCCCGAAGGCTTTTTGATATTCGCTATCTGCGTAAGCTTGGAATTCAGATTCCTGATAATCTGTCATACCGCCCTCGGATATGCTTCCGACAGCACCGCCTATCACGGACATAAGCATAACACCCGCCATCAATATGATTATAACGGGAGCTAATAAAATACCGAGGCAACCGCCGCCGGGACCGTAAAATCTTACTCTCGGACCCCAGAAAAATGGGCCTCTGTGATAGTGAAAGCCTCGGGAACCTCTTGGGCCTCCGAATCCACCGTGATGGCCGCCAAATCCGCCGTGTCCACCTCCGCGAAAGCCACCGCCTCCGCCGCCAAATCCACCGCCTCCGCGGCTTCCTCCACCTGGTCCTGGCATAGCAATTCCTCCTTAAATCTTGAAATTTTATTTGTTGTAGGAACGAGGTTTTGCCCCGTATTTAAACATATTATAACCTATATTTTACCGGATGTCAAGTAAAATATCAAGGCGTTATATTACCTTGCAAAAAATTCCGCGCACCCAATTAGGGAAAAATGAAAAGTGAAAAAGCAAAAATCCGCACACGGTCGTGTACGGATTTTTTGAGTGGTGTTGACAAAAAAGATGCCACTCAATTTTGTCAAATTTAAATCAAGATCAGACAGTTTCTTCACCAAGAGTTTTTTGGCCTTGAATAAACCGTTTGATTCGTGGGTGGAAACACATAAATATCATAATCGGAAGGGACAAAACACTTCCCATTGTGAAAACAATGTACAAAGGGAACAATTCTCCCAAGAAACCGTAAATCACTGCGGACAGGGCACATCCGCCTACGCAGCCGGATTGAAAAACGCCAAGCATGGTACTTCTGTTTTGTTCGGGCAAAGCCAACATCATAGATGCGTCAAAAATCGTATTGCCTACGCAGTTCAAAAATCCGGCTGAGAATGCGAATATACACATCAGAACGAAATTATGAGAAAAATACGCAGCAATCATACAAGGGACAGACAGTGTAAATCCAAGGCTCATAAACCAAAACTGTGTTTTGGGCTTCAGCTTAACGATTCCAAGCATCAAAACGGCTACCAAACAGGCTGCCGAATATATTGAAACTAAATAACCGTACATATCGACGGAGAATCCTTTTTCCATACAAAAGGGAAGCATCAGCGTAAATGCGCCTGACGCAAGCAGATTTACCAGCAAGGCGCAGGGGGCGAATATTCGTAAGCATTTGTCTGAAAAAATGGTTTTCACAGCAACCAGTGAATCCTTCAACACTCCTTTTGCCGTGACAGACTCTTTTTGCTGAACGGTTTTTGGAACGTGTACAAAAAGCTCTGTGCAGGCAGAATACAAATTACTGATACCGTTGATCACTACGATCAGTGGGACACCGAAGAATGCAACCATAGCGCCGCTGAAGGCGGAGCCGACAAGGTCAATCATGGAAGATATGCCTGAATGTATGGATTGTCCACGCACCATATCGTCACGGGGAATGATATCCAGCATCAGAGTGCTGATCGAAGGCGAATAGAATACACTGCCGAATGCCGCAATAAATGCCGCCGTTAGCACGATTGGAACGTTTAATGCGTTGAGATATGCCAATATGCCGACCGTGAGCATGATCACGCCCTGCAAGACGTCAATACAAACGATCAGCCATTTTCGGTTGCATTTATCCACGATACTGCCGCAGAACGGAGACAGAAACATGGTAACAAACATCGAAATGGATGACATGATGCCCATCAGCGCACTTGAACCTGTTGTTTGATATACCCAATATCCGATCGCTATGCTGTACATAACGTCACCGATCGTGCTGACCGCATTACCTTGCAATAAAAGGACAAAATCTTTATTCCATAATTTTTTTCGCATGTATCATCGTTCTCCTTAAATTGTTCGTATCACTGAAAATATCCTATCACAAAAGCAAACGTGAGTCAAGTGAAAAAGCACAAGAGGTAGTTTCTTGAAGATAAGAGGTAGTGGTATGTATACGTTATAAGGCTCGCCCACGCAAAAATCAAACCAATATAGCATTAAAGCGCCGCGGTGTCAATCGGTTTGAGTATAGCCGAAGAGGGTTGAACTCACACGGTTTTGTGTGGCAAATATCCGCATCTGCTACAGATAAAATTCTCGCAACATCTTATCTCTCATTGTTGTATAATTACCTCGCTTTATTGTGTGGTTTTACTGATAATTTAATTATACAACAAAGCAAGCGGATGCTCAATACCTTTCGGTAAAGAACATCCGCTTTTTCTTTTTTGACAGCTAAGTTATTGAC
>CAJGCF010000062.1 GCA_904501865.1 uncultured Clostridia bacterium | reverse complement strand
GTTAAGCAGGGTCTTTATCTTATCGTTCATAACGATCTCCTTTTTGCGCAAGATTTTAGAGGAGAACGGTGGAATTGCACCACACCAAAAACCGCTTGGGTTCTCCGTAGAGGGCGGCGACTTTGCGCCGCCCATAAAGTATATGGTTATTATCCCTTGAAGTATCTGTCGTGGAGACCCTTAAGTGCCTTACCGTGTCTTGCTTCGTCGCGAGCCATCTCGTGAACTGTATCGTGGATAGCGTCAAGTCCGTTCTTCTTTGCGCAAGCGGCGAGGTCGAACTTACCCTGAGTTGCTCCAAACTCACAGTCAACACGCCATGCGAGATTGTCCTTTGTTGTAGCCTTCATATTGGGCTCGAGGTCCTCGCCAAGAAGCTCTGCGAACTTTGCAGCGTGCTCTGCCTCCTCATAAGCTGCTTTCTCCCAATAGAGACCTATCTCGGGATAGCCTTCTCTGTGCGCGATTCTCGCCATGCAGAGATACATACCAACCTCGGAGCACTCACCCGTGAAGTTAGCCATAAGCTGCTCGAAAATAAACTGCTTATCCTCATCGGAAATATCGGGGTTGTTCTTAACGGTCTTAGCATAGATGCCGTACTCGTGCTCAGCGGCAAGCTTAGAGTTATCCATTACCTTGAACTTAGAACCGGGAACCTTACAAACGGGGCACTTGAAATCAGCGGGCATCTCATCAGCTTCGTGAACGTAACCGCAAACGGGACAAACAAACTTTTTCATAACTTGACTCCTTTTAAGTAAATAAATTATTTTTTAATGTTATTTATAATATCGGCTATATCGGCTCCGCTCACGCTCTTGTCGTGAAGCATTCTCACCGTTATAAGTCCGAGATTTTCGATTAATTTTTGATTGACCGCATCGAACGCAATATGCATCTTGCAATCCATTTTGCAGGGATTTCGTGAGCACTCGTGGTCACATTCAAGGCACTTTGAGATGCGCACGGGACCGTCGATAAGCTCGATTATCTCAAGCACACGGAGCTTCTCTCCGTCTCGGGCGAGCTCGTAGCCTCCCTGCACTCCCTTGTAGGATTTGACAAATCCCGCCGCGCTTAATTTGCGCAGGACCTTGAGCGCTATCTTGGGAGTGATGCAGGCTATATCAGCGATAGCCGCCGCGCCCGTCTTCTCTCCAAGACTGTCCAGGATAAGACATATTCGGATGGCGTAATCAGCTTCTTGTGTCACTCTCATATTAGCTTTTTCCCTCTCCTTTTCGAATGTCTACCTCTCTGGTACACATTGATTATATCACACAGTTACAACCTTGTCAATAGTTTTTTAAAAATTTTTTCAAAAAATTTTACCTTTTTGGTATGCATTCAAGCAAAGTCCTTATAGAACAAAGAAAAACGCCAAGAAAAAACTTGACGTTTATGGAATTATGACTTGTATTTCCTTACCTTTTTCCTTTGAATAGTTGATTGTTGATAGAGCTCCCCTCGACTTGCCGTCCCAGATGACGAGCACGGCGTCTGCCATATCCACCATCTGCTTGTTTCTGACTAAAGGCGCACCCCTTTTATATAATTGATAGTTCGGCTTGACTATGTATTTTGATATCCTGTGAGCATCGGCATATTGCTCGGCAATGGTGTCAATGCCTCCCGCACCGCCCGAGATTATAGTATCCACCCCCGACGGAATATACGGCGACAGGACAAATTCCTTGATACTCCTTGAGCCCGCGATAAGTAATTTCATAATTGTCCTCCAAAATAAAAAGGTGCGCAACCGAAGCTACGCACCGAAAAACGCAGCTCCTGTTGTTGCGACACGAACAGTTTCGTTCCTGTGAATAAACCGGCTGATTAGGCAAGCATACGGAAACGAGCATACGTTTTTACCAAAGTAAAAACGTATGCTTGCCTAAGCAAAGCCTATTTATTCACTATTAAATTTTGAACGAAAAAATTTTTCCGTTCGTGTCGCAAAATCATTATATCACACTTTTCGAGATTTGTAAATAGCAAAATAAAAATAAGAATGAAACACCCTTCTGACCATTTTATTGAAAGTTTTTGAAGGGTGAGGGTGAATCACAGACTCCGCCTTTGGCTCCGCTAGTGCGGCGAGTTTTGCAAGCAAAACTTCGCTACGCTTTCGGAAAACCGAAAGCTAGGGGAGAGGGTCCCTTTTTCCCAAAAAGGCACCCTCTCCCCCTGCTTTTATCTATTCAACAGAATCACTGAGCCGCGTTTACGATAGCTGCGAACTTTTCAGCAACGAGCGAAGCTCCGCCTATAAGTCCGCCGTCGACGTTCTCCTTGGAGAGAAGCTCTGCGGCGTTCTTATCGTTCATAGAGCCGCCGTACTGAACAACAGTCTGCTCAGCAGCCTCCGCTCCGAACATTTCAGCAATAGCGGCACGGACGTATCCGTTGCCCTCGTCTGCCTGCTCTGCGGTCGCGGTAACACCCGTACCGATAGCCCAAACAGGCTCGTAAGCCACAATAACGTTCTTGAGCTGCTCTGCACTCACACCTGTGAGAGCCATCTTTGTCTGGAACTTGAGAAGCGTCTCGGTATATCCGAGCTCTCTCTGCTCAAGAGTTTCTCCCACGCAAACGATAGCCTTAAGACCTGCGTTAAGAGCCGCGAGTGTGCGGAGATTTACGGTCTGGTCGGTCTCACCGAAGTACTGTCTTCTCTCGGAGTGGCCGATAACAACGTACTCAACGCCTGCCTCGCAAAGCATCTCTGCAGATATCTCGCCCGTGTACGCGCCCGACGCCTTAAAGTGAACGTTCTCCGCGCCTATCTTTATGTTAGAGCCCTTGGCAGCTTCAACTGCCGCGGGAATGTCAATTGCGGGTACGCAAAGTACAACGTCACAATTATCCTTGCCCGCAACGAGAGGCTTCATCTCGGCGATGAGTGCCGCCGCCCTCTTGGGCGTCATATTCATTTTCCAGTTTCCTGCAATTACGTATTTTCTCATTTTTATTTACCTCTTTTTTATTTTTGCGAGAGGAACTTTTTTGAAAAAAGTCCCTCTCGCGCTCTCCTAAAAAACTTTCAAATAGTTTTTCAGGTTAATTATTTTAAGCTTTTTGTACTTCCGCTAACCATTCACAGACAAACGGAAGCCGCAGAATTTTTATTCAAGACAAGGCGTACCGGAAAAAGCAAGGCGAGGGCTTACTTACGTAAGTCGAGCCGCTTTTGAGGAACAACGCAGTATTGGATAAAAATTCAAGGCTGAATTGATCTATTATTTGTCCTGAAGAGCAGCTATTCCGGGAAGCTCCAATCCCTCAAGGAATTCGAGAGATGCTCCGCCACCCGTGGAGATGTGTGTGATCCTGTCTGCAAATCCGAGAGTCTCACAAGCCGCCGCACTGTCGCCACCGCCTACGATAGTAGTAGCATCGCTGTCTGCGAGAGCCTGAGCCACGGATATAGTTCCCTTTGCAAGCGTGGGGTTCTCAAATACGCCCATAGGTCCGTTCCATACAACAGTCTTTGCCGCCTTAACAGCATTTGCGTAAAGCTCCATGGTCTTATTTCCGATATCAAGTCCCTCCTTGTCAGCGGGAATCTTGTCAGCATCAACTATCTGGACGTCAATAGGAGCGTCGATGGGGTTCGGGAAGCTGTCAGCCACAGTCGTATCAACGGGAAGAAGAAGCTGTACGCCGTTAGCCTCTGCCTTTGCCATCATCTCACGGCAGTAGTCTATTTTCTCGGAGTCGAGCAGAGAGTTGCCTACGCCGTAGCCCTTAGCTGCGAGGAAGGTGTACGCCATACCGCCACCGATGATAAGTGTGTCTACCTTTGTAAGAAGGTTGTTTATAACGTTGAGCTTATCGGATACCTTTGCGCCACCGAGAATAGCAACGAAGGGTCGCTCGGGGTTGGAAAGTGCCTTACCCATAACGCCGATTTCTTTACCGATAAGATATCCGCAAACTGCGGGAAGGTAAGCCGCAACGCCCGCGGTGGACGCGTGCGCTCTGTGAGCCGTACCGAATGCGTCGTTAACGTAAAGGCCGTCCTCACCGCAGAGGTCTGCGAGTGCCTTTGCAAACTCGGGCTTGTTCTTTTCCTCACCCGCGTCAAAGCGCACGTTCTCGAGAAGCACGCATGTGCCGTTCTCCATAGCCGCGATCTTTGCCTTTGCGTCGTCGCCTATAATATCGTTAGCAAATACTACCTTGCCGTCAAGGTATTCGTTGAGCTTGTCTGCAACTATCTTAAGAGAGAACTTTTTAACGTCCTTCTTTGCCTTCTCAAGATATTCAGCAGTAGCTGCCGCCTGCTCTGCCTCGGGAAGCTCTGCCACCTTCTTGAGCTCCTTCTTGGTAAGCTTGAAGCCGGGGGTGAAAATATTGTGGGGCTTGCCCATGTGAGACGCGAGGATGACCTTTGCGCCCTTTGCCATAAGATACTTGATGGTGGGAAGCGCTTCTACGATTCTCTTGTCAGAGGTGATAACGCCGTCCTTGCTGGGTACGTTGAAGTCGCAACGAACGAACACCTTTGTGCCCGCGTTGATAACAACGTCTTCAATAGACTTTTTGTTGTAGGTCATAGTAATTTCCGCCTTTCTTATTTTGACTGACGCTAAAGCGTCAAATTTTTTACCAAATTATAGTTTACCACAATTGAGCGCATTTATCAATAGCTTTTAAGTAAAATTTTAAGCACTCCACCCTATTTTTTTACTGCAAATTGCCCGAAAAGACAGTTTTGGACGCCGAACGGCGTCCAAAACTCTATTTTCAGGCAAACGAGACGCTCCGCGCCCTTGCCATTCTTCTGTAAGCAAACACAAGGCAACACAGATGCCCCAATATTGTAATAAACCACGTAACAGGGTACGCGAGCAATAGCAGAGTTATATTTGTGGGGGCTATGGGGCATACAGTGTATATCCACGCTATTCTGAAAACACAAGTTCCCACGATAGACACTCCCATAGGCAGCAGGGATTTTCCCATTCCTCTCATAGTGCCGCTCAGTATCTCCATAATGCCGCACAAAAAGTACAGCGTACCGACTATCCGAAGGCGAAGTATCCCCGCCTGCCTGATAGCCTCCTGCTCCGCAGAGCTTCCGGGTTCGTAAATGGAAAGCAGAGGCTCTCCAAATATCACACACAGACCGCCCAGCGCCAATCCTACTATGCTCACCATTATGACAGACAGCACAACTATCCGCTTTACGCGCTTTATCTTCCCCGCACCGACGTTCTGTCCCGTAAAGGTCATAGTTGTCTGATACAGAGCGTTCATAGCGACGTAAACGAAGCCCTCTATGTTACCCGCCGCCGCGTTGCCCGATACCACTATCGGTCCATAGGAATTTATAGTCGACTGTATCAGCACGTTTGACAGAGAAAACACCACGCTCTGTATGCTCGCGGGCACACCGTTTTTAATTATACCGAAAAGCTTATCCTTATGTATGCGCACGTCCTTTAGGCTTATCTTACACACTCCGTCATATCTTACCATATACACGAGTATCATAATAGCTGACGCGTATTGCGCAAAGCTTGTTGCGATTCCCACGCCCATAGCACCCATTCCGAATCCGAGCACCATAACTATGTTCAATCCCACGTTCATAATTCCCGATATCGAAAGGAATATAAGAGGTCTCTTACTGTCTCCCGACGAGCGCAGCGTTGCCGCGAGAAAATTATATACCATCATAGCGGGAACGCCCACGAAATAAGCCTTCATATAGAGAGTTGCCTCTCCAAGAAGCTCATCGGGAATGTTCATACGCATAAGCAAGGGCTTGCAAGCAATAAATCCAAACACACCCACGGCAATACCGCAGATAACACTGCTGAACAGCGCCGTATGGACTATCTTTGACACTTCGTCATGCCGACGCGCGCCAACGCTCTGCGCGGTGATTATGCCCGCTCCTATCGCAAGGCCCATAAAAGCGTTGACAATAAGATTTATAAGCGCGCCGCATGCCCCAACCGCTCCCACGGCAAAGCTTCCGGCATCGGAAAAATTGCCCACGATTATCATATCCGACGCATTATAGAGCACCTGCAAAAGTCCCGTCGCCATCAGCGGCAGAGCAAACATTATCATCTTGCTAAGCAACGGGCCCTCCGACATATTGCTTCGCATAGTCTTCTGCTTTTCCAGCATATCAATGTCCCCCTTTTTCCGCATTCAAACTAATTATATTCCTATTTTTATAAAAGTCAATAGTTTTCGCCCTTTTTCCAAAACTTTTTTGAAAGTTGATTTTTGCCTTGTTGACAAGGGCAGCCGCGTGTGCTATAATTTTATAAAAGGAAGATTCTATGGGGGATATGCTATGATATATATGTTTTTGGCAGACGGATTTGAAGAGGTGGAGGCACTTTGCCCCCTTGATATTTTGCGCCGTGCGGGACTTGAGGTCACCACGGTCGGCGTGGGCGGCAAGGACACGGTAACGGGCGCTCACGGCATCACCGTACACGCCGATATTCCGGACGTAATGTACCGTGATTCCTCTCCCGATATGATAATACTTCCCGGCGGTATGCCCGGCTCATCAAATCTCGATAAATCCAAAACGGTCGACGCTGCTCTGCGCGCGGCGACACGACACGGCGCTTATGTTGCGGCTATCTGTGCCGCGCCCTTCGTGCTCGGTAAGAGAGGATATCTGGAGGGCAAGCGCGCGGTTTGCTACCCGGGCTTTGAGGAGCATCTCACGGGTGCTCTTATAGACACGCAGAACGCCGTCGTACGCGACGGAAGCATCGTCACCGCAAAGGGTATGGGCGTGGCTCTTGACTTTGGTCTTGAGCTTGTAAGATGCCTAAAGAACGACGGCACGGCAGAAAAAATAAAGGCATCCGTCTTTGCCAAGTAATGCCCCGGAGAAAACATGAAAGAAAACAAACTCTCTGGCAAGAAAAAGCCCATCTTACCCCCGATAGATAAGGATTCTGTATATGCCGAGGCAGCGCTCCCGTTTTTGTTGATACTCGTATGCCTTTCGGTCACACTTGTCGCGGCGGTCATAGACAGATTTATATATCCCTTTGGCAATGAGCTGCTCTCGCCGATAATCTTGCAGGTGGTCGTCATATTACTCCCCTGCTACCTTATGATACTCATAATCTCACCCGACAGAAGAGCGGGCGCTCAACGCCATAGCATCGGCTTTGGCAAGCTGCACGTGGAATATATCTTTTTTATCATATTTTCCGCTATGTTTATGATGTGCACCTCTCTTGTCCTCTCAATGCTGTTCGGCGGCACGTATTCTTCCGCAGAGGGATATACGCTCCTCGGAGTGTTCACCGCGGGACAGAACGAATACACGACCTCCATTCCATATCTCCTGATAACCTACGTGATATTGCCCGCCATATCAGAGGAGCTGTTATTCAGAGGTATCATATACTCACAACTCAAAAAGATAAACGCTCCCTTGGCGGTGGCGGTCTCGTCCGTAATCTCGGCGGTATTCTGCTTCAGTATAGGCGGACTGGTTCCCGCACTCTTCTCTGCCTTGGCACTTACCTTCGTGTTATACACAACGGGCTCGCTCGCGGCGTGTATCATAGTACACCTGATATTCAATCTCTATAAGCTTTTCCTTGAAACTAACATCTCGGCGTATTTTCTTTCGGCACAGAACAGAGTGCTTCTTATCCTGACCGTCGTTATAGCGTTTCTTATAAGCTCACTTCTGTTCTTCTCGGAATGCTCCAAGATATACCGAGCACGAGCCGCGGCAGTCACTCAAGAGAATCAAAATAAAACGTCACTAAAGACAACTCTGCGCGAGCTTTGGCGGGACGTACGGCTCACACTCTCTTTCCGTCCCACCCTTGTCTGCGCGATAATATCTCTTATCATATACGTCGCTATGCTAACAATCGGGCTTGTAACGTAAACAGGGAGCCGTTTCAATTTAACGCAGAAGGAGTTTTAAGCCGCTCCACCGTACGAGTGTACGGGAGAGCGGCTTAAAACTTCTAAAAAGCAACACAAAATGAGGAAATTCGCAAAAAATAAAGTGAACCGCATTCAGAATACCCGAGTTTTCTAAAAAGGACTTGAAAAATCACCCAAAATATGTTATAATTGCACTCGGACACAAAAAGTAATATATCTACCCGTGGCACAGCTGGATAGCGCGTCAGACTCCGACTCTGAAGGTCAACGGTTCGAATCCGTTCGGGTAGGCCAAAAACATCGGGATGGCAAATGCCATCCCGATGTTTTTGGCGTGCCCGAACAGTACAGAGAACTGTAACGCCAAGCTTTGCTTGGCATAAGTTCGAATCCGTTCCCCCACCGCCGCAAATACTCTTTAACCTTCTAAACCACATTCGCGGCTTTTTCTGTGACCTGCCCGAACAGTACAGAGAACTGTAACGCCAAGCTTTGCTTGGCATAAGTTCGAATCCGTTCCCCCACCGCCGCAAATACTCTTTAACCTTCTAAACCACATTCGCGGCTTT
>CAJGCF010000061.1 GCA_904501865.1 uncultured Clostridia bacterium | reverse complement strand
CTTGCGGCAGTAATTACCGCCGCTATCGCCGCAATGATAGAGAGCGGTGACTACAAGAACGAGTTCGTTGGCGGCTTCAGAGTAGTTTCCTTCAAGAGAAGCACCCAAAGCGCGTGGAACAGAAAATGATTTTGTGAAAGGTAATAGGTAAATATAATGAGAAGATTTAACGTAACCGTAAACGGTGTATCATATGACGTAGTAGTAGAAGAGGTGGGCGCAACCGCATCCGCACCCGTAGCAGCTCCTGCACCCGTGGCAGCTCCCGCTCCCGTAGCAGCACCTGCTGCAGCTCCTGCTCCCAAGGCAGCTCCCGCAGGCAATGCAGGCGCAGTTGCAGTTAAGGCACCTATGCCCGGTACTATCCTTAAGATGAACGTAGCTCCCGGTCAGGCAGTAAAGAAGGGCGACGTTCTCTGTGTTCTCGAGGCTATGAAGATGGAGAATGATATTTCTGCTCCTCAGGACGGTACGGTTGCTTCCGTTAACGTTCAGAAGGGCGCATCGGTCAATACCGACGATGTTTTGCTTACCCTGAACTGATTGTCCGTATCAAATGTTTTGAAAGGATATAAGATATGGAAGGCATCATAAATACAATAAAGAATTTTATTGGAAGTATGGGCTTCAACTATATTTTCGGTGAAGATAGTTTTGTTGACGGACGTTGGATGGGATGGCAGTATCTTGTAATGTATGCCATTGCATTCATCCTCATCTATCTCGCTATCGGAAAGAAATTTGAACCCCTGCTTCTTCTCCCCATAGCAATCGGTATGCTGCTTACCAATCTTCCCGGCGCAAATCTCTTCCACTTGGATATGTGGATAGCCGCGGATGAGGCAACGCATCTTACCGTGCTTGACTCAATTAAATTGGTCATTAATAAAGGCGGATTTTTGGATCTGCTATATATGGGCGTTAAGCTTGGTATATATCCGTGTATCATATTCATAGGTATCGGAGCTATGACCGACTTTACCCCCCTTATAGCAAACCCCAAGTATTTCCTCATTGGTGCAGGCGCACAGCTTGGCGTGTTCGTTGCATTCTCCGCGGCTATTATTTCCGGAGTTTATACCATCGGTCAGGCGGCTTCCATCGGTATTATCGGTGGTGCGGACGGTCCTACGGCTATTCTCGTTACCAAGACCCTTGGTCCTGCAATTCTCGGTGCGGTTGCTATCGCGGCTTACTCCTACATGGCTCTGATTCCCATGATCCAGCCTCCCTTTATGAAGCTTCTTACAACCAAGAAGGAAAGACTTATAAAGATGGAAAAGCTTCGTCCCGTTTCAAGGATCGAAAAGCTTGTTTTCCCCGTGCTTGTAACTTTTGTCGTTGGTATTCTCGTTCCCGATGCACTCTCACTTATCGGCTGCCTTATGTTCGGTAACATACTTAACGTTTGCGGCGTAACCGAGAGGCTTTCCAAGACCGTGCAGAATGAGTTTATGAACATCATTACAATTCTTCTCGGTATTTCCGTCGGCGCAACGGCTTCCGCACAGAACTTCCTCAGCATTCAGACCGTTGTTATCATCGTATGCGGTCTCGTTGCGTTCTGCATTTCCACATGCGGCGGACTTATCACCGCAAAGATCATGAACTGGATCTCGGGCGGCAAGATCAATCCCCTTATCGGTTCGGCGGGTGTTTCCGCAGTTCCTATGGCGGCGAGAGTTTCTCAGACCGTCGGTCAGAAGGAGGATCCCTCCAACTTCCTGCTTATGCACGCTATGGGACCCAACGTCGCGGGAGTTATAGGCTCCGCGGTAGCGGCAGGCGTGTTCCTGTCGTGGATAGGTTGATACGACAAAAACAATTCAGTAGAAAGGTATGGTAAATATATAAATGGCACAGGTAAAGATTACCGAAACGGTACTTCGTGACTCTCACCAGTCGCTGGTGGCGACGAGAATGACCACCGAGGAGATGCTTCCTATCCTTGAGACCATGGATAAGGTAGGCTACCACTCCCTTGAGGCCTGGGGCGGCGCAACCTTTGACGCTTGCATGCGATTCCTCAATGAGGACCCATGGGAGAGACTTCGCAAGATAAGAGAGCAGGTAAAGAATACAAAGCTCCAGATGCTCTTCCGCGGACAGAATATCCTCGGATACCGTCATTATTCTGATGACGTTGTTGAATATTTCGTGCAGAAATCTATTGCTAACGGAATAGATATCATTCGTATTTTCGATGCGCTCAACGATCCCCGTAACCTCAAGACCGCTATAAACGCGACAAAGAAAGAAGGCGGACACGTTCAGGCGGCGTTCAGCTATACCACAGGTCCCGTTTACACGATGGACTACTATTCCGAGTATGCAAAGAGACTCGAGGATATGGGCGCAGATTCGATCTGTATCAAGGATATGGCAGGACTTCTCAAGCCCTTTGACGCCTACGAGCTTGTAAAAACTCTCAAGGAGAGCACCAAGCTTCCCATACAGCTCCACACTCACTACACCGCAGGACTTGCGTCAATGACGCTCCTCAAGGCGATAGAGGCAGGAGTTGACGTTGTTGATACCGCTATATCTCCTATGGCTATGGGCACGTCCCAGCCCCCCACAGAGACGCTCGTAGCAACGCTTCAGGGAACACAGTACGACACAGGCATAAGCCTTGAGACTCTTGACAAGGTGACAAAGCACTTTACACCTCTGCGCGAAAAGTATCTGTCTGAGGGACTGCTTAATCCCAAGGCGCTCAAGGTCGACGTAAACGCGCTTATCTATCAGGTTCCGGGTGGAATGCTCTCCAACCTTATGTCCCAGCTCAAGCAGGCGGGCAAGGAGGATAAGCTCACCGAGGTGCTTGAGGAAGTGCCGAGAGTAAGAGCAGACGTAGGATATCCTCCTCTCGTAACACCCTCCTCACAGATAGTGGGAACGCAGGCAGTGCTCAACGTGCTGAGCGGCGAGAGATATAAGATGGTAACTAAAGAATTCAAGGGCGTCGTTCGCGGCGAGTACGGTAAGACTCCCGTGGCTATAGCCCCTGAGTTTGTTGCTAAAATACTCGGTGATGATGCAAACGTCATCGACTACCGTCCTGCAGACGACCTGAAGCCCGAGCTCGACGAGCTGCGCGCGAAGATACCCGTGGGCTACATTGAGCAGGACGAGGACGTTTTGTCCTATGCGCTCTTTGAGCAGGTAGCGCTCAAGTTCTTTGAGCACAGAAAGAATCAGAAGTACGGGATCGACGCAAACGCAGACGCGGCGTCAGGAGTTCATACGGTCTGATAATATCGCAAAGGGGACAGTTTCGCTTAGCGCAGAACAAAAGACGTTAAACAGTCAAAAAAGATAAAAATATATAATAATCAACGTTTTAACCTTTTAATGAAGAAATCCACCGTTTTTGGTGGGTTTCTTCATTTTATGTGGATACCAGGGTGCGAGAATAGACCGCGACGTTAATTTTTCATTGTATAAATTTGACAATTTGTTTGTTGTGTCATTTATGCTACAATAAAATAATAACAAATTGTAAATTGTGTGAATATAAATGTCATTTTTTACAAAAAAGCAGTTGACAAATTGGTTATTTTGTTGTATAATTATTTACAATCCGCCTTGAAGAATGATTTTTTAAAGGCTTTGGGATAAAATTTTTGTGCAAAAAGATAATAACTTTGTTCTTTTTGACAGATAAACTTTCGGAGATAAATAATGCCTCGTTTTTTTGTAAGAAAAAATCAGATAGATGACGGCATCGTTACCATTACGGGAGATGACGCGCATCATATCTCACGCTCGTTGCGTATGGCGGCGGGAGAGAATATAACCGTCTGTGATATGCAAAAAAATGAGTATTTTTGTACACTTGAGGCTTTTTTTCCCGACAGAGTGCTGGCAAGAATAATCTCGACGAGAGCAAGTGACACAGAGCCGCCCTTCAGGGCAAGATTGTATCAGGCACTCCCAAAGGGAGAGAAGCTTGACCAGATAATACAAAAATCCGTCGAATGCGGAGTGTTTTCCATCACCACCTTCAATAGCGAGCGCTGTATCGCAAAAGAGAAGGGGGATGAGGAGAATAAGCTGCGCAGACGCAATAAGATAGCGCTTGAGGCGGCAAAGCAATCGGGCAGGGGAGTTATCCCCGAGGTGTATTCCACCGTATCGTTTGCACAGGCAATATCCGAGGCGGCAAAGGCGGACCTTGCGCTCTTTTGCTACGAGGGAGACGGAACTCGCTCGCTCAAGGATGTCATTTCGGAAAAGGTGACTTGCCCTTCGGGTGACGGAAAGAACGTGGATATAGAGATTGCCATAGTGATCGGAAGCGAGGGTGGATTTTCACTCGCTGAGGTGCAGAGGGCACGTGATGCGGGACTTATTCCCGTGGGACTTGGAAAGCGCATATTGCGCACCGAGACAGCAGCGAGCTTCACACTTAGCTGTCTCGTGTATGAATTTGAATTATAATTGAAAATTGCTACGCAATTTTATTATTTATAAGAATAATTGACACAAAAAAGAGGTAAAAAATGGCTAACAGATTGTTCCAGAACGTGATTCATCAGATGAAATCGGCGGTAGACCGCGTAATCGGTGTCATTGATGAAAACGGAGTAGTTATCGCGTGTTCCGAGCTTGTCAAGATAGGCGAGATAAAGCAGGGCATTCGCGATGAGCTCACGTATTCCAACGATATCACCGTCTCGGGCGGATACACGTACCGACCCCTTTCCATCGGCTCCAAGAACGAATATATCGTTTTCATGGAGGGTGAGGATAAGATGGCAGAGAAGATGTCAAAGCTTTTGTCAGTTTCTCTCTGCAATATCAAGAGCCTTTACGATGAAAAATACGACAAGGGACTTTTCATCAAGAATATAATTCTTGACAATATCCTCCCCAGTGACATTTATATCAAATCCAAGGAGCTTCATTTCGGAACAGAGGAGAGCAGAATAGTTTTCCTTATTAAGTTCTACGGCAAGACCGACGTTATGCCCTTTGAGATGATACAAAATATGTTCCCCGACAAGACCAAGGATTACGTCATCAGCGTAGGTGAGCACGACGTTGTTCTTGTCAAGGAGGTAAAGCCCGACGCGGACATGAGGGATATTGAGAAGATAGCCACCAATATATCCGACACTCTTACTACCGAGTTCTACACCAAGGTAAATATCGGTATTTCTACTATCGTAGACAACCTCAAGGACTTGGCACGAGCTTACAAGGAGGCTCAGGTCGCTCTTGACGTAGGTAAGGTATTTGAGACTGAGAAGAATATCATAAGCTATGAGAACCTCGGAATAGGCAGACTTATATATCAGCTCCCCACAACTCTTTGCGATATGTTCTTGCAGGAGGTATTCAAGAAGGGAAGCCTTGAGTCTCTCGACCGTGAGACACTTATGACAATTCAATGCTTCTTTGAGAACAACCTCAACGTTTCCGAGACCTCGAGAAGACTGTTCGTACACAGAAACACTCTTGTATATAGGCTTGAAAAGATCAGAAAGATCACAGGTCTTGACCTTCGTGAGTTCGAGCACGCTATCACCTTTAAGGTAGCGCTTATGGTTAAGAAATATCTTGCAAGCAAGCCCTCAAAGTTCTGATTACATAGACTTTAATTGTCCAAAAATATAAGCGAGACGCCGCGGTTTTGACGACATAGGCGTTTCGCTTATTGGATTGTATTGGGATTTTTCAATTGTGCTTTTGAGTTTTTTTGACAAAATATTATAGCCGAAAAAGGAGTCGTTATTTTGAAGAAAAACATATACACCGCAAGGGAA
Source organism: uncultured Clostridia bacterium (assembly GCA_904501865.1). Classification (GTDB taxonomy): domain Bacteria; phylum Bacillota; class Clostridia; order Oscillospirales; family CAG-272; genus SVTX01. The sequence goes on along the minus strand of CAJGCF010000061.1, from coordinate 2,817 downwards.
ATAGACACCGAGAGCCAATCTTGCCTCGGTAAAGAAAGAAAACAGAGGAGAGCTCCTCTGTCGGTTGTTATATCGCTTTTGCTGATATACTCGATAGTCTGTACGTTGTTCGTGTTTGCGTCCTGCGAGATGTCGAAGGGCGGCTTGGGACAGCAGGTGCAGCAGCCCCCGCAGATAGTAATATCAGACGAGCTTGACCTGCCCGATTATGTCCGTGATCTTTTGACTATGGACGAGATATTCAAATATTACTCCTATGACGGCGTAGACGAGGAGGAGATGAAGACAAATCTTCTCAAGGCATATATCGCCGCGACAGGAGACGTTTATGCAGAATATATGACCGCCGAGGAATACGAGGCGTATATGTCCGAGAGCACGGGTGAGTTTGTGGGAATAGGCGTTTCCATAGTTGAGACAACCATAAGCATAGGCGGATACACCTACAAGGTAATGGAGGTCATTTCGGTATTCAAGGATTCTCCCGCGCTTGAGAGCGGTGTTCGTGTGGGTGACTGCATAGTCTACGTTGGCGGCGGAGAGGAAAGAACTCTCGTCGATACCATAGGATACACCAAGGCGCTTGACATAATGCTTGGCGAGGCGGGAACGGTAGCCGAGTTTACCGTGTTCAGACCCGACGGAAAGACTGGCGACTACACAGAGATAAATTTCGCTATCGAGAGACGCAAGGTAGAGACCGAGTCGGTCTATTACAGAGTCAGTGAGAGCGATGACAAGGTCGGAATAGTCAACATAACGGGCTTTGATCTCACAACTCCCACGCAGTTTACTGATGCGGTGGATACGCTGCTGGAGCAGGGCTGTGAGCACTTCGTATTTGATATGAGAAACAACCCCGGTGGATCTCTTGATTCTATCGAGACGGTGCTCGCCTACTTCTTGAATGAGGGAGATCTTATAGTATCTACCGAGTACAGCGACGGAAGCACGCAGTATGACTACGTTAAGGTTAAAAAATACACTGATAAATACTCAGGATTTGATGTAACCAGGTCCGACATAGGAAAATATAAGGATCTTGATTGCATAGTGCTTGTAAATGAGAATACCGCAAGCGCGGCAGAGCTCTTTACGGCGACCTTGCGTGATTACGGTATTGCAAAGGTCGTGGGAATCACAACGTACGGTAAGGGTTGTATGCAGACCATACTGCCTCTTGACTACTACGGACTTGAGGGGGGACTCAGGGTTACCGTGGCTATGTATTTCTCAAAGAGCCATCACGTTTACCACGAAATAGGAATAATACCCGACGAGGGGCTTGAAGTACAGCTCAGCGAGGAAGCTCTTGAGTACAATTTCTTCCTCTTACCCGAGGCAAAGGACGATCAGCTCAAAACGGCAATAGCCGAGCTTTTGAAGTAATAACTGATATAATTATAATAAATCTTTAAGGAGAAAACTATTATGAACAAGACAAAGATGCTTTACACACCCGAAGGATACAAGGTGCTCACAGATGAGCTCAACTATCTTAAGACGGTAAGAAGAGAAGAGATAAAAGAGGCTATCGCCGTTGCAAAGGGCTTTGGAGACCTCTCCGAGAACTCTGAGTATGACGAGGCAAGAAACGAGCAGGCAAAGACCGAGGCGAGGATAAAGGAGCTTGAGGATCTCGTGGCAAACGCACAGATAGTTGACGAGACCAAGATAGATACAGGCATCGTGTCTCTCGGCTCCGCGGTTACGGTTTACGACGTTGAGGAGGACGAGGAGATAGTTTATAATATCGTTGGCTCTAACGAGGTAAATCCCGTTGAGAGAAAGATATCCGACCAGTCTCCTATAGGTAAGGCTCTCATGGGCGCTAAGGCGGGCGACAATATCACTGTAGAGCTCCCCGGCGGCGAGACAATACACATGCAGATAAAGGACGTTACCCGTTCCCAGAAGTAACCTACTTTCTTTGGAAAAGAAAGTAGGCAAAGAAACTTCCAATATCGTGTGGAGTTGTTCTACAGATAAAGCCTATCCCTCGATGGTGGAGCTTTTTGGAGCTTATGTTGCTTGAAAAGAAAGTAGGCAAAGAAACTTCAAATATCGTTTGACGTTACTTTGCTATAAAGCTTATCCCTCGATGGTGGAGTTGTTTGAGAAAATCAAAAATATTATATAAGGAGTGGTAAAAATGCGAGACAACAAGGATTTCGACGGACAAAAGCTTGAAGCGGCCGAGATTCATTTGACCGTATCAAATCCATTTCTTAGGTGGCTTGATAACTTTTGGTATCACCACAAATGGAAGGTTATAATAATCGCGTTTTTTGCGGTTGTTCTGACTATTGGCATAGTGCAGATAGTCAATAAGGACGAGATAGATATGCAGGTCACCGTTGCTACTCACGCCACGCTCAGCGCGGAGGAACGGCAGGGTGTGCGTGACGTGCTTGTCTCACTTATGCCCGGGGATAAGGACGGTGACGGAGCCAAAAACCTCCAGCTCAACACCTACGTCATATATTCCGAGGACGAGATGAAGGCGACAAACGAGGCGGATACGAACGAGGACGGAAAGTATATAACCTACGTCGACCAATCATATAATTACTCACAGAGCAGTGATTACAGAGACTATCTGTCTACGGGTGAATGTACCGTTATGCTTGTAAGTCAGTATCTTTACGAGCAGCTCGCAGCAAACGACCGAATACGTCCTATGAGCGATATCTTCACCGAGGGACTTCCCGACGGTGTAACGAGCGACGGACGGGGAATATATCTGTCCTCTACCTACGCGTATGAGTTCTTTGACGAGCTCGGAGCACTACCCGAGGACACTGTTATTTGTATCCT
>CAJGCF010000060.1 GCA_904501865.1 uncultured Clostridia bacterium | reverse complement strand
TGATCTCCATTCCGCCGCTCGCGGCGACACAAATATTGTTGATGAATTTTGCCCTCGGCAAAATTCGCGCGTGAAAAAGCATGCTTGCCTATGGGAAGGAATCCACTTTCACGCTGATCTCCATTCCGCCGCTCGCGGCGGAAGTCTTAATTATTACTCTTATTTCGCTTTTGCTCTAGCAGCATACGTATACTGTCTATGCTATCCGTGCCCTGCGCGGCTATCTGTTTTTCTGCCTTCAGGGTGCTTACGCACTGTTCAAAAACGGCGCGCCCGTTTTCGGTAAGCGACCTGCGTTTTTGCTCAAGTCCCTCAAGCCTGCCCATTTCGTCGGGATTGAAAAACTGTCCAAGCATTGAAAAATCATACTGATTTTCTTCGTGCAATGATATTATTTTCTCAAACACCCGCGAGTGAAATTCCGAGAAAAAGTCGTCCTTACATAGCCCAACCTTCTTCGACACAACAAGAGCTCTGTATTCCTCAAACATCAAAAGCAGTCCAACAACTGCCTCCTCGGCAGATTTTGCCCTTATATTCTTGATAGCATCGGAATTTATCTTATCCCCAACACCCATAGCACCAAGCCTTGCCTGCTGCGAGGTCTTTTCCTTATATGTCTTTATCTTTTTCCTTCGAAGCATCTCAACGTCGTTTTTGAGTCCCTCCTCGGATATTCCAAGCCTCTTTGCCGCAGCCGAGATATATACCTCTCTCTCAACGCCCGACCAAACCTCAGAGATATACTCGCAAAGCTCACCGGATGCCTTTATCTTGTGGTCGGATACCGAGAGGTCGTATTTGTGCAGTGTGGTCTCCATTTTGAACTCAAATCCCGTCCTGCTTGCGTCTATCACGGAACGGAATCTGTCCGCACCGAATTTTCTGATATACTCGTCAGGGTCCTTTGCCCCCTCCATACGCAATATCTTGACGTCAAGCCCTACCTCCGACAGCATTCTGACCGCCTTTCTCGTGGCGGCCTGACCTGCTTCGTCCGAGTCATAGGAGATTATTACCTGCTTTGTGTGCTTTGCCATAAGCCTTGCCTGCTCAGAGGTAAGTGCAGTGCCAAGAGTCGCTACCGCGTTCTCAAATCCCGCGGCGTGAAGCGCGATGACGTCCATATAGCCCTCGCACAGTATCATTCTTTCAGAACAATGATTTTTGGCGAAATTGAGTGCGAAAAGATTTTTGCTCTTCTTAAATCCTGGCGTATCCGACGAGTTGAGATATTTGGGCTTGGAATCGTCCATAACCCGTCCGCCGAACGCAATAACATCGCCCGAGGTGTTTATTATAGGAAATATTATTCTGTTTCTGAAATAGTCGTAAGCTCTACCCGTTTTTTGACTTTTTCCGCACAAGAAACCAACAACAAGCTCCTCGTCGCTAAATCCCAGCTTGTGCATATGATCGGTCAGGCCTCCAAAGCCGTCGGGCGCGAATCCCAGCCCGAAATGCTTTATGACCGAGGGAGCAAGACGGCGGTTTTTCGTTAGGTAATCCATTCCCACCCTACCTATCCTCTCATCAAAAAGACAGGCTCTGAAATATTTTGCCGCTGCAAGATTCATATCAAGTATGCGGCGCTTGGATATTCCTCCCTTTTCCTCACGGTCGTCACTCGTTATTGTTATTCCCGCGCGCTTGGCGAGAAATTCAACCGCCGAGGGATAGTCAAGATTTTCCGACCTCATAGCAAAGGTTATCGCATCCCCTCCTGCTCCGCAACCGAAGCAATAAAAGGATTGTGTCGCGGGAAAGACCGTAAAGGACGGGGACTTTTCACTGTGATACGGGCACAGACCGTTAAAGTTCGCACCCGCTCTTTTGAGGTTTACGTAAGAGCCTATAAGCTCGACTATATCATTCCGAGAGCGTATTTCTTCAATTATCTCTCTTGAAATCAGCATCTGCCCCTCCATACCTTAGGAACGAAAAGCTCGTTATACGTCTCAATAGCGTATCTGTCCGTCATACCTGCGACAAAATCGCAAACACAACGTTCAGCAGGCTCGTTCTCCATATTTTTGCGGTACATATCAGGCATCTTATCTGGATTTTGAACGTAATATTCAAACAACTTTGTAAGCAACACCTTAGCTTTGGCGTCCTCACTCTTTGCCACAGGATTGAGATATACATTCTGAAAAAGGAATTCCCTGAGGTCGTCCATGGCCTTGCGAACATCATCACCCATCATAATATAAGGCTTGTCATAGCTGTTATCCACAAGAGAGGCGACCATAGTATTTATCCTCTGTCCGTGAGTCTCACCAAGAACATCGGTTATCTCTCGCGGTATGTCCGAAGGTGAAAGTATCTTTGCGCGGCACGCATCGTCTATATCGTGATTTATGTATGCGATACGGTCTGCGAACTTGACTATCACGCCCTCAAGCGTAGACGCCATATTCTCACCCGTATGATTGACTATTCCGTCTCTTACCTCCCAGGTAAGATTAAGTCCCGCACCGTTTTTTTCAAGCTTTTCAACAACGCGAAGGCTCTGCTTATAATGTGTGAAATCGGGAGAATAGCACTCCTGAAGCGCCGCCTCTCCCGCGTGTCCAAACGGAGTGTGACCGAGGTCGTGACCAAGTCCCGCGGCTTCGGTGAGGTCCTCATTGAGCCTGAGCGCACGGGCGATGGTACGAGCTATCTGCGTTACCTCAAGAGTGTGCGTAAGCCTTGTTCTGTAATGGTCCCCAAACGGAGCTAAAAAGACCTGCGTTTTGTGCATAAGTCTGCGAAAGGCCTGAGAATGTATTATCTTGTCTCTGTCGCGCTGAAATTCAGTTCTGTTGTTGCAGGGAGTATAGGGGTGCTCTCTGCCGCGAGTCTCGGATGTTAGAAAAGCATATTTCGACAACGTACTCTTTTCTGCCTCAAGAAGCATCTCGCTTATGTTTTTGGGGAGCTTGCTTTTCATACACACTGTCCTTTCTCAAAAATTCTCTTAATATCGGCAAAAATTTATTGTTTTTGCCCTTAAAAAATGTCACACAATATAAATATACGCAAAAATTTTAAAAATCACTTTTTTTGACTTAAAAATTCAAAATTTTTCTTTTGTTGTTTTTCACTCTATCACTTGAAAACTCACGACGCCGAGTCGAATAGCCGCGCGATAAAGCTCTCTGTCGGTATTTGAGAACACCGTGCGCATAGAATGTGCTTTTATGTAGTACTCCATACTGTCTAGCATTTCCTCAAGTGAATTGTTGATATGATTACCTGCCTCGTCAGTGCCGAGCTCCTTATAGGACAGCTTCTGCTCCGTCAGATCAAGAGCAATGAAATCGCAGGAATTCCTCACTCTTGACGCAAGGTATATCTCCTGCTCGGTCAAAAGTATGGTCTCGGGCGGCAAAGCCACACCGAGAGCGGTATCCCCCGCCGCTATGGCGGCTCGAGCCACGAGTTCCTCAACCTCGGAAATGTTTGCTTCAGTCACTGATAATCCAAGCAGCATTATATCGTCGGCACCGCAAGCCGCCGCCTCTGCCACAAGAGCCACCTCGTAGGCCTTATATATCTCTCTTTGATATTTATCCTCACACTCGAGCGAGTTCAGGTACAAATACACGCACGCATATCCACCAGCACCGTGCACTCTGTCTATCCGCACCTCAAGTGACATCTCGGAGAGAATCTCGTCAAATCCCATCTTATCTCCGATATCAAGCTTATATTCAAGAGCCCCATCCCGCCTTCTCAGACAAATGGAATAATCGGTTATGCCCTGATCCGAAAAGCTGTCTGTGGTATCGGATTTAAGATAGTCGTATGCCTCAACACCTCTCACGGTCTTATTACCCGATTGATATTCGGTCTTCTCAAACTCATATTTTTTGTCGTTGTCATTTTCCTGAGCTCTTCGACCGAGCGCAAGACCTATTATGACGGAGACAAGGACACATAGCGCAACAAACACCATTACAGATACCACCACAGCCACCGTCCTTGAACGGCGCATACTGAGACTTGTGCGTCTTGAATATCTGCTTATTCTTCTTCTCGGCATATCCCGTCTCCTCCCATTTTTTATTTTATCTCTGACAAAGCAAGTCCGTAAAAATATTCATTGCCGTCAAAGGCTATCTTGCCCATCTGCTCATTCTCGGCACGCTTGAGCACGGCGTACTGATATTGAGAAAGCAGCGTGTCAACAGTCATTCTTATCTCGTCTTCAACAAGCGGTACTCGCATAATAACGTAGTATCCGTCCTCGGTCTCAAGCAACTCTCCGACCTCGTAGATGTCAAGCGAGAATGCTATCTCCTCATATTGCTCACCCATCTGACCGTGCGTGAAATAATAATCAGTACCCGTTACAGAATATCCGGGCACAAAGGGCGCCTTTCCTATAATTGTTTTCATAAGTGAGTATCTACCCTTATCCGAGCTCTGTGCCAAAAGCTCGTCACGAGCCTTGTTTGCCTTCTCTTCCATATCGTGAGTATCCACGGCATCTGATTTCTTCGGGTAATACGCGTGTATAGTCTTCACGTAGTCCTCACTCGTGAGAACGTACTCTACAAATTCCGCCTTTGTGGTGACGTCGTATTCAACACCAATCTTATCATCAACGAATTTGTCAAGAAGAACTCCCTCAAGGTAGTCTACCTTATACATAAGTCTTAAAAAGCTATCGGTCAATCCGTTCTCCGCAAGCCATTCCTTATATTTCTTACGACTACCGTCAAGCTCTTCCTCAACAAAGGCCTCTATTTCATCATTAACATGGCTTTTGGCCTCCTTGGAATCAATCTCCACCCCGTATTTTTCACACAGCGACAAAATGACGTAGTTGCTCTTTATGTCCTCAAGCACCAATGCCTCAAGCTCCGTGTCATATTCCGCGCGCTCCTGCGCGCCAAGCTCGGCATAGCTTCCGTATTTGGCATCAAGAGATTGTTTATGTATCAGGGTTATGTAGCGAAGCTCCTCGTATCTCACCTCAAAGCCCCCGCATTCACCAACCACGGTCGCATCCTGCTCGGTGCTCTTTATAGGTCGTATAGAGCCAAGCCCCATAACTGCCACAATAACCACAAAGGCTACGAACGCCACCGCCGCCGCGCCTATCACGGATACCGCAACTATCTTTTTGCCCGTCCACTTTTTAGCCTTTTCTTCTTTTATCGCCACTTTATTATTTTTTTTGATCAATTTTCTGCCCAAACCTTTCATTTGCTCGAGGTATAGCCGAAAAATTCAAACACTACACCTATTATAACACTTTATTATACTACATTATTGTGAATGTTCTATGAATGCGCGACACTTTTCTATGATTTATTTTATTTTTTAAAAATACTGTGCAAAAGGAAAAATTTGTGTTATAATAGAGTTAGAATATAGCCAGATGCTATCACCGAACATAAGGAGGCACGTATGAGCACAGAATATTCAATTCCGCTTTCCAAAATAGAGGAAGAATTTTCCCTTGAAAGAGTTACAGTCCCCGAAAATTACGAGGATATACTTATAAGCACCCCTGAGGTCTGGCGTCCCGGTCTTGCGCTTGCCGGCTTTTATGAGATATTCGATAAGGACCGCATAAGCATTATCGGCAACGCAGAGCACCGATATCTTCTTCGTCTTGACCCTGACGACAGAAAGAAAAAGATTATTGATTTTATTAATGCCATGCCTGTCGCTATAATCTTCACAAGAGACCTTATCGTGTTTGAGGAGCTTGCGGAAAACGCAAAGAGGGCGGGAATCCCTGTATTCACTACAAGGGAGCGCACAAGCCCTTTTATGGCTTCCCTCATAAGCTCTCTTAACACCCACCTCGCGCCGCGAATCACAAGGCACGGCGTTTTAGTCGAGGTGTACGGAGAAGGTCTGCTCATTCTCGGAGACAGCGGAGTCGGAAAGAGTGAAACTGCCATCGAGCTTGTAAAGAGAGGTCACCGCCTTATCGCCGACGACGCGGTCGAGATAAAAAGAGTGTCCGCAAAAACTCTCGTCGGATCTGCGCCCGAGATAATCAGACATTACGTAGAGCTGCGTGGAATAGGCATCGTCGACGTGCGCCGACTTTTCGGTATGGGTGCGGTCAAGCAGACGGAAAAGATAGACCTCGTTATAAATCTCGAGCCTTGGGTGCAGGGCAAAATGTATGACAGACTCGGTCTTGACGACGAAAAGATGGATATACTCGGAAATCTCGTGTCGTCTATAACCATTCCCGTCCAGCCGGGACGAAACCTCGCGATTATCCTTGAGATAGCGGCTATGAACCACAGACAGAAAAAAATGGGCTACAACACCGCAGAGGAATTCAACAAGCGTCTTATGGACCAGATGGGACTTAACTGATGACTGTTCTCTGTTGGGCAAAGCTGCCCGAAAGCATAGACCTATGCGAGATTGGCAGGAAAGTCAGACTTGCGTTCCCTAATCCTCAGAATCAGGAATATATCAATGATATAGAGGCAAGAGGACACACGGATAGTGTGGCACAAAGTCTCTGTGCCCTTCTCCTGCTCTCAGAGGCGTTCAAGGAGATTGAGGGTCAGATATCAGAGCTTCTCGTGCTCAAAAGAACTGAGAACGGCAAACCCTATCTTGAGAATTCAAGCCTTTGTTTCAGCATTTCACATTCTCATAAATACGTCGTGTGCGCTCTGTCTGACGAGAGCGAACTCGGTGTTGACGTAGAGACCTCGCCCGTTGCCGACGAAAAGGCGAAAAAACTTGCGGAAAGATTTTTCAATCAAGAGGAAAAGATCCGTGTCACAGACAATCCTCAGGTATTCAACAGGATCTGGAGCGAAAAAGAAGCCACGGCAAAATTTTTCGGCACTCCCCTAGGAGAATATCTGGCACAAGCGCGAGGATCAGTGCCCGTCAGTGACAAACTTTCAAGCACAGAGCTAATTTGTGTTGATGTAGACGAGACATCTGTTATCGTGTGTAAGGAAAAGGGCGACGGCGAGATAAAGCTTATTAAAAAAACTTTGAAAAACATTTGACTAATGACTCAAAATCTCGTTTGTGCTTCAAAAAACTTTTTTCGCACTTTTTTCAAAAAACCTCTTGACAAGCCATTCAAACTATGATATAATAGTCGGGTCAACGGATAATGGCCCGTTGGTCAAGCGGTTAAGACACTAGCCTCTCACGCTGGGAACATGGGTTCGATTCCCGTACGGGTCACCAAAAAAGAAAGAGTAGCACGATGTGCTACTCTTTCTTTTTTGGTGACCCCTATGGGCTTATGAGGACACTTCGACTCAGCGAAGCCGAGTTAGAGATTATATTCCCGCATGCATTTTTCCTTTGTGTACTCCTAAATTAATATTCAAGCCCTGCTCGTATTCACAACACAAGCAGGGCTCTACCTTTAAAATGCAATATTAAAATTCTTTCTTTTTACGCAACACGGTATACGCCGCTATAAACACAACGGATATGATGGTCACCCCACCAGAAAGGCTTGATACACATCCCACCTCACCCTTTTCAACTTGAGTTGACATCTCACTCTCGATATTGCTATCAGCATCCTTCTCAACAGGCTTTGTTTCCTCAAATGTTTGGTCAGAGGACTGCTCCTCGGGTTGCTTCTCGTCATCCGATGAAATTGCCGTCGTAGCCTTGGAATCAGACTCCGTTGTAATCTCCACGTCAATCTCCGTGTCAATTATTGTTTCGGATTCGGTTTGATTTCCATTATCGACCTGACTTTCGGATTCCGTAACAGTTATAGTCTCACTTCCAGATTCGGTATCCGTCTCGGTATGCACGTCAGTTGCAGTCTCCGAAACGTCCCCTCCACTATCACCATTCTTTGCGCTCATAGACGGCGTAACCATATCGCAAGGTATCTCCTCGTCAAAAAGCACCCACGCGAGCTCAGGGTAATCAATAAACACATTTCTGTTTCCTTGAATGCTCTGAACTACCTCGTTTCTACCCATTTCCCACGTATCAACCGGGTCAAGCTCACACCATTCAAGCAGAACGTCAACGCTCTCAAACACGTTGGTCACATTCTGACATTTCGGATAAGTAGTATAATATCTTACGTGAACGTAGAGGATTATTCTCGCAACGTCGCCCTTCACGTTGTCAAGAGGCTCGTAATAGATACCTCTCTTGCCGCCATTCAGACCGCTGAGGTTTCCCGTCGCCTGACTTCCATTTGATACGTTCCCGTACTTCAAATTATCTCTAACGCTATTGGTTCTGTTCTCGGACGGACGGATATGATGAAGATCCGCACCTGCGCCCGTATTGTCAAATCCACCAAGGCTTTTGGGCCAGATATGCTCGCGGTTCCAACCGTTTCCACTGTTGAATTGGCTATACGAGGCGCTGTATGACGTATAAATCGTTGAAAAAAGTGAGGTGTTATTATTCTCGCAATCCGTCAAGGTCGCCTTCTCCTTGCAATCAGCATAAGAAGATTTCGTCTTGTGTGTGCTCGTCATCAGAGTGTTGAGCGACGATTTAAGAGCGCTACCCGAAAGACCCGCAAGCTTTTCATACGTATAATCGCCCGTATAATAGCCCGAAGCGCTCGTTCCGCCAAGAGTAGTACATACCTCGTGGCGAGTACCCGAATTAGAGCTTTTGGAATAGCTCGCAGGCGGCGTCGCAGATACCGAGACAACACCGACAAATACAATATAAAGCGACATCAGCGCGGTTCCAAGCTTAATTAGTTTATTTTTCATGTTTACCTCCATGACAGATGATCGAGAAAGAGCTAAAACATTCTGCACTGTCGTTTTTGCTGAGTCTATTGTTTG
>CAJGCF010000059.1 GCA_904501865.1 uncultured Clostridia bacterium | reverse complement strand
GGCAAAACTACTTGACTTTTATCTCTCATTGTTGTATAATTACCTCGCTTTATTGTGTGGTTTTATTGGTAATTTAATTATACAACAAAGCAAGCGGATGCTCAATACCTTTCGGTAAAGAACATCCGCTTTTTCTTTTTTTCAGACTAAGTTAATGACTCAGCCCCTTTTTATATCAAATCCACCTGACCTTCTCGCAAAACAAATTTAAAAAAGATGTATCTTTAACGAAACTTAAACATTTCACAAAAAAATCAAAAACAAAATGTTTTTATAATGATGGCACAAAACGAGAAAAGGAGATCATTCAAATGTCTAAGATAGTAGAAACAAACGAAAAAATTGCAGAAAAGGTTACACAAGGCTATAAGAAAATAGAGACCGGGGTGGTCGAGGGCTACAAAAAGATAGAGACGGGTTTAGTTGACGGCTTTAACAAGGTTTCCGACAAGTGCGTGGAGGTCCTCTTTGCAAAAGGGGGCGAGAGCGTCGAGGACGCAAAAAAGAGACTTTCAGCAAAAGCAGAATACAACAACGAAGAAAAATAAAAAACATATTGTAGATTAATTATAGATCAAGAGAGGTATTTATTATGAACAAGAACGATCAGCAGTTTATGGCACAGAAGATCCGCACACAGTACGTAGAAAAGAAATCCACAGAGATTGACGAGCTCCGCGCGCTTGACACAAAGGTAAAGCGCCCCGCAAACGTATTTTCTTACGTATTCGGAAGCATCAGCGCTATCATTATGGGCGCGGGCATGAGCCTTGTTATGACCGACATCGGCGCAACGCTCGGCATCGCAAGTGCTATGGTCCCCGGAATCGCCATTGGAGTTGTGGGCTTGATAATGGCTCTTATAAATTGCCCTATGCACAATGGTATTCTCAACAGCCGCAAGAAAAAATACGGAGAGCAGATCATCGCTCTCAGCGACAAGATAATGAATAATAAATAATAGAACGCATAATGAAAAACCGCATATTCTCGGTGCCATTTGAGATGAAGTCGCCGTGCTCGCAACAACCGAAAAGAACGGAGCTTACATGATATTTGATTATAAATTTAATAAATACAGGGCAGAGCAAACCGCTATTGCCCTTGTATTTTTCTAAAAAAGCTCAAAACGCAAACAAAACTTTAACAATTCCGTGTTATAATAGAGGAGTAAGAGACAAAATTTGCCTTGGAGGTTGAAAAATGTTCAAGATATTAGTCGTTGAGGACGACCGCGATCTTAACAGATCCGTCTGCTCCTTCTTAAATAACAGCGGATATGCCGCGGTGGGCTGTCTCTGCGCGGACGATGCCTACGACGAAATGTATAAAACCACCTTCGACCTTATAGTGTCGGATATTATGATGCCGGGAATAGACGGGTTTGAGCTTGCCAAGACGGTCCGCTCCCTCAATAGCGATATCCCGATCTTGTTTATGTCCGCTCGCGATGACCTCGCATCCAAGCAGAGAGGATTCCGCATAGGCATCGACGATTATATGACCAAGCCCATCGACCTCGACGAGCTGTTTCTGCGCATCGGTGCCCTGCTCCGTCGCTCAAAGATAGCGTCAAGCCGTAGGCTTGAGGTCGGCTCGTTAGTTATGGACGCCGACGAACGCACGGCAACGCTTTGCGGAGAGGAAATACCCTTGACAGTAAGAGAATTCGACCTGCTTTACAAGCTACTCTCCTATCCCAAAAAGACATTTACCAGAACGCAGCTTATGGACGAATTCTGGGATGTGGACACTCAGGCGAGCACCCGCACGGTAGACGTGTATATGACCAAGCTACGCGCAAAGCTTGCGGATTGCCGCGACTTTGAGATAATTACCGTTCACGGACTTGGCTACAAGGCGGTGATCAAATGACAGTATCAACGTTCAAGCATAAAGTGCTTCGGGCAATATACCGATATTTTATGTTCTTTCTCATCGTGGCGTTTCTGGTAACCTGCACCACGTCTCTTTTCGTGAGCGTTCTCTCGGAGTCATTGGATGTAGAGCTTACGGGAGATAATCTGCAAACCGCGGCAAAGCTGACCTTTCTCAATGTTCTTGCTCTGAGCATACTGTTTACAGCCATGGACGCAATTCGCAGAAAACTGACCACGGAGCGGGCAACCAAGCATATCACATCTGCCGCACAGCAAATAGTACAAGGGAATTTCGACGTTCGCATATCTCCTGTAAGCTCGTTTTCAGCAGACGACAACTATAACGAGATCATTGATTGCTTTAACACTATGGCATCCGAGCTATCCAGCGTGGAGACTCTGCGCACCGATTTTATTGCAAACGTGTCGCACGAGATGAAAACACCGCTCTCGGTGATAAGAAATTACGGGAAGCTTCTGCAAAAACCGGCGCTTCCCGAGGAATCCCGCGTAGAATACGCCAGAGCTATTACCGACGCCTCTCTCCGTCTCTCTGATATGATGACCAATATTCTCAAGCTCACACGACTTGAAAATCAACAGATCTATCCCAAGACCGAAACGTATGACCTTGGTGAGCAGCTCTGTGAATGTCTTTTGCAGTATGAGACCGTATGGGAGGCTCGTGACATTGAAATAGATACCGACATTGAGGAAAACGTGCAGATCTGCGCCGACGCAGAGCTGTTGTCGTTGGTTTGGAGCAATCTGTTCTCAAACGCCTTCAAATTCACCGAAAACGGCGGAAAGGTCACCCTTTCCCTTTCTTCCGACGAGCATTGCGCCATCGTCAAGGTAAGTGACACGGGATGTGGAATGTCCGCAGAGATGGGGGCGCACATTTTTGAAAAGTTTTATCAAGGTGACACCTCCCGCGCCACTCAGGGCAACGGACTTGGCTTGGCGCTCGTCAAGCGCGTGATCGACATTATGCAGGGTGATATCTGCGTTGAAAGCGTTGTCGGCGAGGGAAGCACCTTTACCGTCAAAATCAGGAGGACTCAAGATGAATCTTAAAAAGCTCGGCAAGGCGCTGCTTTTCCCTCATCTTGCCATTATGATACTGCTGATTCCCATATCCACCGCTTTTCTGGTTTATTCTATGGTCGCGCTTGGAACAGAATCCGTTATGGCTATCACGTCTTACGTGCTGGCGGCATATACCCTTACGGTGTGGACTGTGAGAAGCCCCTATCTTATAACGCTCATCAAGAGCTTCAAGAATCAAAACAAATACGCAATTCGCTGGCAGGAGGACGCTCGTCTGCGAGTCAACACCTCTCTTTTCGGATCGCTTATCTTTAATATAGCTTACGCCGTTTTCCATCTTTGGCTTGGATACGTTCATCACACATTCTGGTTTTATTCCTTGGCGGGATATTACATCTCTCTTGCCGTGATGCGTTTCTTTCTGGTGCGGCACACCGCTATTCATAAGCCGGGAGAAAAAATGCGCGAGGAGCTCATAAAATACCGCTCTTGCGGTTGGGTATTTCTCATTATGAATCTAGTATTGAGCTTGATAATATTCTTTATGGTTTATTGGAACAGAACCTTCAATCACCACGAAATAACAACTATTACCATGGCGGCATACACCTTTACCGCATTCACCGTCGCCATTGTCAATATTATCAGATACCGCAAATACAACAGCCCCGTATATTCCGCGTCAAAGGCGATAAGCCTTGCGGCCGCGTGTGTTTCTATGCTTACCTTGGAGTCCACTATGTTGACTACCTGGGGGCAGAATGAGAGCACTGAATTTCGTCAGATAATGCTTGCCACAACGGGAATCGCTATATCGTTATTCATTCTTGCTATGGCGATCTATATGATAGTACAGGGTGGTAAGGGATTGAAAGAATTAAAAGAAGAAAGCAAGAAGAACGCTTTTGCCGCAAAAGAACTTAAGGAGAAAAACAATGGATAATAACAACAGGGACGGATTCAGTTACACCTACTCCGCCAAGGAACAGGCCGAGCTCAAAAAAATCCGCGAAAAATATACCCGTAAGGAAGAGGACAAACTGGACCGTCTGCGCCGCCTTGATTCGGGGGTAACACAGAAAGCACAGGCAATATCTCTTGCCATTGGAATTATCGGCGCCCTGATCCTCGGATTTGGAATGAGCCTTATTATGTCTGACCTGGGTGAGATTCTCGGCACATACAGTCACTTGGCGCTTCCTCTTGGAATTATCATCGGACTTATCGGTGGCGTTGCAGTAGGCGTCGCGTATCCCGTATATAACCTCGTCACAAAATGCGAACGGGCAAAGATAGCGCCCGAGATAATCCGTCTGACCGATGAATTACTAAAATAACGTTCAATAAAAGCAACGAGCGACCGCGAGGCATATCTCCGTCGATCGTTGTTTTTCTATTTAAGAATAGCCCGCGC
This sequence comes from uncultured Clostridia bacterium, assembly GCA_904501865.1. GTDB lineage: Bacteria > Bacillota > Clostridia > Oscillospirales > CAG-272 > SVTX01. The sequence continues at coordinate 4,473 of CAJGCF010000059.1, read as the reverse complement.
AAGATAAGAGAATACTATCCTAAAGAGGTGATAATATGAACTCTATATGGATAGATGGCGTGGAGCGCGTGACGTTTGCTCCGCTGACCAAGAGCAAAAAAACTCACGTTCTCATAGTGGGCGGCGGCATCACGGGAATCTTGTGCGCTTATATGCTGAAGCGGCGCGGCGTAGATTGTATTCTGGTCGAGGCAGACAAAATATGCCACGGCATTACTAAAAACACGACCGCAAAAATAACCCTTCAGCACGGACTTATATACGACAAATTGATAAAGCAGTTCGGGCAGGAAAAAGCCGAGCTGTATGTAGCTGCCCAGCTTGAGGCTTGCCGAGAATATGATAGGCTTGCCAAGGATATCCCCTGCGACTATGAGAAGAAGGACTCGTACGTGTATTCCATAGACGGTCTTTCAAAGCTTGAAAAGGAGACCTCCGCGCTCCGCGAGCTTGGCGTGGCGGCAGAGCTTTCCTGCACCGATTCTCTCCCTTTCAACACTGCGGGAGCAGTGCTTGTGCGGGATCAGGCGCAATTTCATCCTCTCAAATTTTTGCATGGCTTGGCAAAGGATCTCCCTATATATGAAAACACAAAGGTGCTTGAGCTTATGCCCAGAAAAGCAATAACGGAGCACGGCAGTATTGATTGCGAAAAGATCATAATAGCCACGCACTTTCCTATACTCAACAAGCACGGAGGATACTTTTTGAAGCTATATCAGCATCGCTCGTACGTGCTCGCACTAAAGGGCGCGCAGGACGTGGACGGAATGTACGTGGACAAATCAGAAACAGGGCTCTCCTTCCGCAATTATCAAGACCTTTTGCTTCTGGGCGGCGGCTCTCACAGAACGGGCAAAAATGGCGGAAGCTTCAATGAGCTCGAGGATTTTGCGCGAAAATATTACCCCAAAGCCAAGATAGTCAACAGATGGGCTACGCAGGACTGTATGACGCTGGACGGCGTTCCATATATCGGTCAGTACGCCAAGCAAACGCAGGACTTGTTTGTGGCAACAGGCTTTAATAAGTGGGGAATGAGCTCGGCTATGGTGTCGGCTATGATCTTGGCAGACCTGATACAAGGCAAGGACAATCCGTTCTCCTCGGTCTTCTCCCCGTCACGAAGTATGCTGCGCCCACAGCTTGCCGTGAATTCCCTTGAATCCCTAATGGGCATTTTGACACCAACCACTCCGCGCTGTCCCCATCTTGGTTGCGCTTTAAAATACAACAAGCAGGAGCACTCCTGGGATTGCCCCTGCCACGGCTCGCGATTCACAGAAAGCGGTGAATTGATAGACAATCCCGCAACGGACGATAAAAAAATATAAACTTAAAATGGGGCTGAGTCAAAAGCTTTTTAGAAGGCGATTGACTCAGCCCCTTTTTTGTTGCGAAGAAACGCGCAAACGGTGCGTAGAAGTAGGTAAAAACGCAAAAAAGGTGCGCGATTTTCGTTTGTGTATTCATTACGGGAATTTGAATATTACTTATTCTATATCATAATCTTCATAGCAATTGAGCAATACTTCGCAGTCGCAATAGCCACCCATATCAGTAATTTCGGCAATTACACTTTCATGCAGTTCCGATGAAATATTGTCTTTAAGCCATTGTTCTGTGTAGCGTAGAGTGTTATCACAACCACAAGCATCCAATTGATCTTCCAAATATGCAAATAATTTTTGCACATTTTCTTCAGAGAGAATGTAGTCTGCCATATTACTAACCTCCGTAATATTCTAGTTCATCAGTTATATTATACCACACTTTTGTAAACAAATCAAGGCGTAAGCCTTGTATATCATCCGCAACTTGTTGCGGTATATCATCAACACGCAGTGTTGTATCTCATCAAGCCGCAGGAGGATGCACGCTGGCGCGTGATGAGATACAAGGGCGGTTTGCCGCCCTTGATGATATGCACCGCACTTCGCGCGGTGATGATATACCAAGCCTGCGGCTTGGATAAACAAAAAGAGAACTTTTGGTAGACAAAAGTTCTCTTTTTGTTGGCAGGGGCAGAAGGGCTCGAACCCACGACCCACGGTTTTGGAGACCGGTACTCTACCAACTGAGCTATACCCCTGTATTTAAGTGTATCGCATTGCCTCGCGGCTGTGCGACCAATATATTATAACATAACAAAAGTGAAAATTCAATAGTTTTTTAAAAAATATTTTTATTTTTTCCAAAAGCTTTCGTCTCTGCGGCTTCCCTGTGTCGTTTTTTCATTAAATTTCACAAAAATTTTCATCAGATGACTTTTAATTTCTGCAAGAGGATTTTATCGGGAATATTGACAAATAATATATCAAGTGCTATAATTTTTAACGTAAAAACACAAATTTTACAGATTTATCTGTTTCTGGGACAAAAAAACGTTCTAAAAAATGTATTTGTTCAAAAAATATACATTGAATTTTGATGATTTTTTTGATATAATAAAATGTAAATTTGTTTTTACCACACAAAAACCGCAAGTGCGGTATCCCACGCGGTTTTTGCGCGACGTTATCCGAAATTTATTTTAGGAGATGAAATATATGGAAAAAAACAGAAAAGTCGGTACAGTGTCAAGAGGTATCCGCTGCCCCATTTTCCGTGAGGGCGACGACCTTGCCGTTATGGTAACCGATTGCGTTCTTGACGCCGCAAAGAGCGAGGGCTTTGATATCAAAGATCGAGACGTTATATCCCTGACAGAGTCTATCGTCGCACGCGCACAGGGCAACTACTGCTCGGTGGACGATATCGCGGCAGACGTTAAGAGTAAGCTCGGCGGAGGAGTTGTGGGAGTTATATTCCCTATCCTTTCGAGAAACCGCTTCGCTATATGCCTGCGCGGTATTGCCAAGGGCTGCAAGAAGGTCGTGCTTATGCTAAGCTATCCCTCTGACGAGGTCGGAAATCACCTTATCAGCATGGATATGCTTGACGAATCGGGCGTGAATCCCTACTCCGACGTTCTTTCCCTTGAACAATACAGAAAGCTTTTCGGATATGAAAAGCATGAATTCACAGGTGTCGACTACGTTGAATATTACGGAAATCTCGTAAAGGAGTGCGGCGCCGAGGTCGAGATAATCTTCGCGAATCAGGCAAAGGCTATCCTTCCCTACGCCGACCATATCATCAACTGCGACATTCACACCAGAGCGCGCACAAAGAGAATTCTTCTGGCGGGTGGAGCAAAGGTAGTCTGCTCTCTTGATGATATTATGAACGCTTCTGTGAACGGAAGCGGATACAATGAAAAGTACGGTCTGCTCGGCTCTAACAAGTCCACAGAGGACAAGATAAAACTCTTCCCTCGTGACTGCCGCGATCTCGTTTATGCTATTCAAAAGAACGTTCTTGATGCAACGGGCAAGCACGTTGAGGTAATGGTGTACGGTGACGGCGCGTTCAAGGACCCCCAGGGTAAGATCTGGGAGCTTGCTGACCCCGTCGTTTCCCCCGCATTTACCGACGGTCTTATCGGAACTCCTAACGAGCTCAAGCTCAAGTACCTCGCAGACAATGATTTCAAGGATCTCTCGGGCGAGGAGCTCAAGGCGGCTATCTCGGCGTCCATCAAGGCAAAGGACGGCTCAAGCCTTGTTGGAAATATGGCATCCCAGGGCACAACTCCCCGTCAGCTGACCGATCTTATCGGCTCTCTCTGCGACCTGACGTCAGGCTCGGGAGACAAGGGTACCCCCGTGGTTCTCGTTCAGGGTTATTTTGACAACTACACCAACTGACAGGAGGTCAGATTATGCAAAACAACGTTCGTCCTGAGACAATGGAAAGAATAACAAATTTTGAGCTTGCAAACGCGTTCATCGCCGAGCAGATAAAGGAAATTCAAGCGCAGGTTGGAGACAAGAGGGTGCTTTTGGCGCTTTCGGGCGGAGTTGACAGCTCTGTCGTTGCGGCTCTGCTCATAAAGGCTATCGGTAAGCAGCTCGTCTGTGTTCACGTAAATCACGGACTTATGAGAAAGAATGAGAGCGAGAACGTCGTTGAGGTGTTCCGCAATCAGCTTGATGCAAACCTTATATACGTCGATGCGACCGACCGCTTCCTTGATCTTCTCGCGGGAGTCAGTGACCCCGAGAGCAAGAGAAAGATAATCGGCAAAGAGTTTATAGAGGTTTTCGCCGACGAGGCAAGAAAGCTTGAGGGTGTTGAATTTTTGGCGCAAGGAACTATATACCCCGACATCCTTGAGAGCATCAAGCAGGCAGAGGGCAAAAAGGCAGTCAAGTCTCACCATAACGTAGGCGGACTTCCCGATGACCTTCAGTTCGAGCTTGTCGAGCCCTTGAAGCTTCTCTTTAAGGACGAGGTTAGAGTTGTCGGTGAGGCTCTCGGTCTCCCTCATGCAATGGTGTACCGTCAGCCCTTCCCCGGACCCGGTCTCGGAGTAAGATGCCTCGGAGCTATCACCCGCGACCGTCTTAACGCTCTCCGCGAGGCAGACGC
>CAJGCF010000058.1 GCA_904501865.1 uncultured Clostridia bacterium | reverse complement strand
TGTGCACGAGGTTCTTTCAATAGAAGAAGGAGCCGCGCCGTTCAAGACCGGGACCGTTAAGATTAACGGGGACTCCGGCGGCGATGCTCCTTCTGTAATTAGTATACTCCAAAAAATCGTTGATGTCAAGAGTTTTAATAAGAAAGATTTGGCAGAGACGAAATACGACCTTGCGGACGAGGAAAACGAGATGGCGAGGCTACTCAAAAAGGAGCGCGGTCTGCGTGAGAAGCTGGCTCGTGAGGCGGCCCAGCTTGCGAAGGCAGAGGCGGCGCGGCGTTACACCAAGAAGGAGGTAGAGCCCGCCGTGCGTGAGATAGAGGCCTTGACTGACTCCGAGGTCAAGAGCCTTGCCCTAGGCTTTGAGCTTGAGGGTATGACCCGAAAGAGACGTGAGCGGCTTGTCTCCGATATCTATATCGCACTGCACGAGGAGAGCGCACAAGGACATGCGGGCCCCGGCAGTGTTGCCGTCAAGGCGCTTGCGGCCAAAATGGCATGGGATATGATAGACTCGGCTCGCATCAAGGGCGAGGATGGCAAGTATTATCACCTTAACGACATATACGACGAGACCTCGGTGCAGGCCTTGGCGCAGGAATACACTGACGTGCTATACGAGCGGTTTGCGAATATGGGAGAGAGCACCACGGGCGCATATTTCCAAGCCGAAATGAGAGCGGCAGAGGAGCAGTTCAGACGCGAGCGTATGGAGGATGCCGCTGTACAGAAGTTCTCCCGTGAGGTATCGTATCAGGGCAAAAAGCTCCGTGAGCTCGTTGAGCATCAAAAGCGCAATATGGAGGACGAGGGTATAGTCAACGTGACTAATGTACTTGCCTCTGTCGTCGACGTCAAGGGCAATATACGTATTAGATCGATAGATAAGGCTATCGGTGAGGCTGACAGATTTTACTCTATGGAGAGCGGAAAGACGGACAGTGACGCTATGCGACAGGGAGAGGAAGGGTCTAATCTCACTGATTTCGCAAATGCCGCGGACGGCAATCTACAATTTATGATAGACGAGTTCAAGCGGCTGCGCTCCCGCACTGACGAGCGGACGGGCAAGAACAGAGTAGGAGGATTTCTCGACGCGGACGAGATGAAGCTGCTTGGCAAGATCCTTCAAGGATTGCGTAGGACTATCGAGAGATATAACAAGACGTACATAAACGGTCATTGGGTAGATATCGACAAGGTGGTTTCCGACGCGGTGAACGGTGTTATTGATTTTGCCAACGTCGACAAAAAGACTGATAACAAGCTCGGTAAGATCCTCAACGCTACCTCCAAGTGGCTCAAGGAGAAATATTTCTATCACATACTTACTCCCGAGACGACTATCGAGGCTCTTGAGGGATTCAAGACTCGCGGTGTGCTTAAGACTCTCTATCACGACATAAGGGTACACAAGCAGAGAGCGGAGCACATGGCGGTCAGAATGAAAAAGCCTTTTGCAGAGTTTCTCGATGCAAAAGGTGAGATCGAGGTTGAGGTGAGTGGGGAAACAGATAATGCAGAATCTTTTTCTCAAAAAACACTCAACAGATACAAAATTACCAAAATAGGAGACTATATACACGTTCAAAAACGAGTGTTTGAGACCTTACTTAATAATGGATTTTTTACCGATTCCGAATCCCGAAGCAGAACAGACGTTAACGAAGACTCCGGAATGATAATTGAAACGAATAAAAGCGGGATTGATGAAACATTTGATATGTCTAACTACGGTAAAGTAGGCAAATCTAAAAAGATTGCTAAGATAGCGACTGTTGATTTGATTCCCGAAGCGATACGAAAGGGAAGATTAGTAGCTGACAATGTGCCCAATCATCATAATCCGGCCGACTCAAACAAGCGGTTTGCGTATATAGAGTATTCCACCAAAGTAGACGGGAAAGATGCAACCATAAAAATCGCGATAAAAAAATCACCTCAGAAAAACAAGTTCTGGGTGCATAGTGTGGATATAAATGAAAATGCCAACGGTTTCCCTGCAAGTGCTGCAAGCAACACTGAGGCAGGTTATCGAACCGCTGACACTAGTAATATTTTATCACACTTTGGTTCAAATGTCAATAGCAATACGAAAAAAATAACGGTTAATCCTACCTGGACGGATGAGAATGGCAAGAAGCACGCATATCGCGACAAGCTCAATGAGAAGACTGTCAACGTCAACGGAAGTGAGATAACGCTCGGAGAGGCGATATATCTGTATATGCTTACCAAGCGTGAGCTTGCACACACAGGTCTCCGAGAGAGCGGTTACGTTACCTACGATGAGAACAATCAGCGCAAGCTTAAGCTCAGGATCCTTGATATACCCAGGACGCGAGATCTTATTTTCAGTCAGCTTGATGAGGCGGACAGGGCATTTCTCAAGATGGCAGAGGACTTCTTTAACGTAACGTCGACCAAGGTCAAGAACGACGCCGATATGGAGATCTTCGGTTATACAAATATTGAGGACGGGTATTACGTACCGATGATCCGCGACAGGTATTCGCGCATGCAGGGTGTGACGGACCAGAGGCAGAGTATAGGCAGTATCATCACGGTCTACAACAAATCCTTCAACCAGAATACTGTACGCAACGCAAAGGCTCTTGAGGGTAAGAACATAATGGAGATAATCAACGATCACGCCGACGGGCTTGCGGATTACTCCGAGCTGTATATTCCGCTTAAATCCTTCGACAGAGTCTACAACAGAGCAGTCGTGCTTGAGGGAGGGGAGACAACGTCCCTTCGCGAGACGCTTCAAAACAACGTGTGGAGCAAGACCGACGTATACCTCAAGGATCTGTTCGCGGATATTCAGGGGCAGAACAGAAAGAGCGACAACGTAATTGACTCTATGGTCGGCAAGCTTCGCTCGGCGTGGGTAAACTCGGTGCTCGGACTTAATCTCAAGGTCGTTGCTACACAGACGACGTCCTTCGTCGCCGCAAATCAGGTCATTGAGGCAAAGTATCTTATGCCCGCATTGGCAAAATTTGTTGGTGATCAGAGCGAACTCGGTGCGCGCGCGGATGAGTACAGCGATATCATTGAGGCACGTTCCTTTGAGATGGGCGCACTCAAGGCGCAGGGAAATATTGATAAGGTGACGGAGTGGAGCTCAAAGTCGGGATTTATGATAAATCTTATGGACCGCAGGGTATGTCTCGCAATATTCCACGCGGCAGAGCTCAAGGCAGAGGCGCAGGGTGAGGGAGCGGTCGGCACGGTCGAGAACGCGCAGGCGGCGGCCAAAATAGCCGACGAGGCGATATACACCACTCAGGCTATGACGAGCGCATCGGAGCGTTCTGCTTTGCAGAGGTCAAAGAGCGAGATCGCGCGTACACTCTCGATGTTCACAAGTGACTCTGTTAAAAACCTTTCTCACTTTGTGGGAAACGTGATGAAGTACGTAGCGCATAGTAAAATGGCAAAATCAGATCTTGCGAGTGCGGCAGAGTATGAGGCGGAGCTTAAAAAGGACGCCAAGGCAATACGCCGTAGCGCAACGACTCTTGTCGCAACGGGAGTTATGCTCGGACTTATCACACAGGCTTTCAAATACCTTTACGCCAAGGAAGAGGAGGAGCCTGAGGACAAGGCGAAGGATCTCATCACAGACGTCGCGTCATCCACGCTCAATATTCTTCCCGGTGTGTCGGATATTATTGACAAGTTTATTTTCGACTACGATCTTTCGCTCAACGTCTTTGATATTGTAAACGATACTGTTGAGGACACGGCAAGTGTGTTTAATATGGCGGGACGAGCTATGGCAGGTGAGTACGTGTCTACGCAGAGTGTAGTGAAAAACGTCGGCAATTTCGTCAAGACTGTGGGAACTGTGTTCGGTGCGCCTGTGGCTCCCGTGGAGAGAACGGTGACGGGGTTGCTTCGCAAATTCTTCCCGTCGGCTATATACGGATATGACGCTATGATGTCGACTCCCTCTTACACCGCAGATCTCAAGGCGGCCGTTGAGAGCGGGGACGAGGTGTTGGCGGAGCATATCCTATCCACGCTTTATAAGAACGAGGTCAACGGTACTTACACGAGTAATGAGCTTGAGGAGATAGCAAGGCTTTACGCTCTCGTCGACGAAAAGGGAAATCACTACAACGTTCTTCCGCAGAAGATATCCAAGGAGGTAAACGGTGTGACTCTCGACCGCAAGCAGAGGGCGCAGTTTGAGAGCATATATTCCCAGGCGTCTGCGAAGGTCAACAGTCTCATTCGCAGTGACTACTATCAGGAGCTTAGCGACGAGCAGAGGGCCAAGGCTATAAAGAATCTCTACGCACTATATTACAACAAGGCTGCCGCCGAGGTGGCGGGCGCTGATTGGTCTAAGGGTCAGGCATATTCTCGCTTGACGGATAACTATTCGGCTCTGTTTGCCGCGCAGGCTTACAAGAGCGGGCTTGAGGCGTACAAGGACGCGCGTGGCAAGGAAGTGAGCGTTAAGGCGCAGTTTATAGAGTACCTGGGCACACTCGGTCTTGACAACGAGACCTACACGGTCGTGGCGTATGCTAACGGTGTCAGGGACAAGGCTACTCGCGTGGCACTGCTTGCTTACATCAATTCGTTGTCGCTTTCAGATGACGTAAAGGCTAAAATAGCCGAGACGTTAGGCTTTGAGGTCAAGGACGGAAGGGTTATAGCCGAAGAGAATTGAAAAAACAAGAATAACGCGAAGGCGCACTCGGAAACGAGTGCGCTTTTGGGTTTTTTTAGGACTGTTTGGGAGAGGGTGAGAGAAGGATCGGGGAGTGAAGAGGGGCGGACCGTCGGGGACGCCGGTCCCTACAAGGAGGCGTGGAGAGGAGAGTGAAGAGTGAAGAGTGAAAAGTGAAGAGTGAAGAGAGTGGGTCGGAGGGGGTGAAAAAGGGCAAAAAAAGTGAAAAAGTCCCAAAAAACGGTAACCATTTTGAGTAATGTTTTTGTTAATATTATCTTGCCAAGAAAAATATGCAAAAAGGAGGTAACAAACTATGGCAAAAAAGAGTGGTGGCAAGAGCCCTTACATCGGTAATTCCGGCACGCCCGTGATCGCGTCGGGCATCAAAAAAGGTGGGATGACCTCTGTCAAGATCATCAAGCCCAGCGGAAAGGGGAGAGGCTGATGAAAAGGCTTACAAAAATCCCTTTGCAATTCTTCGGTGAGTCTGCCGAGGAGACGGTGGATAAGTCGTCTGAAGTTCTTGACGATTTTGACGATGATTTCGACGACTATCTGACAGACGTTCCCGAGTATTACGGCTCGGACAATGCGGACGACGAGCCCGACGACACGCCTGACGACGAGCCCGACGAAAAGAATGCTGAAGCGGAAGCAGCCGACGAGGAGCAGGAGCTTGATGAGGATGAGAAAACGGCAGAGGATGCCAAGAACGACGACGTGGGAGCCTCACAGGAGCCTCCTGCGAGCACGGAGTCGCAGAGTGAGCTTATAAGCGAGCTGCGCGCACTCGGCTATCAGGGCGAGGATATATCGTCGCTGGTAGCTGATATGAAGCGCAAGCGCGAGGGAAAGCAGACACGAGAGGCGTCGGCAGAAAGACGTGCGGTAAACTCTGCATCAAAATCTCATCTCAAGACCTCCGCCCCCGGACAGAGCGCCGGTGGCGACGGTACGGGTGGGATAACCGAGCGTCAGGTCGAGGACTTTTCATCCCGCACAGGCTGCTCAAAGGACGAGGCGCGAAGGCTCCTCGCCAAGCATTCCAAATTTATGGAATAAACAAATTCAATTTTTACAGGAGGAAAAACAATGTTCAATCTTATTTACCGTGACGGTGCGCCTGAAAACACCGGTCACTACGAAGGGCTCAAGACTGACGGCGTATCGACCTACAAGGTAGGTCAGGCGGTCGCTCTTGAGGAAGGCGTCGCAAAGCTTTGCGGCGGAGATACCAACACGAAAAAGGTATACGGCATCGTATCCGAGGGAGCGGAGGTCTCCGACGAGTCGGTGACCGTTCTTAAGGTGGAGAAGGACATGATATTTAAGTGTCCCGTAGACGAGCCTGCTACGCTTTTTAAGGGTCAAAAGCTCGCTATCGACGGCGAGACGTTTGCAGGCGTTATCGGCGCGGAGGAAGCTCTTGCCGAGGGCTATATCGGCGCTACCGTAGCCGACCCCACGATCACCGACGGACACATCGAGGTCAGATTTGAAAACTGATAAGAAGAAAGGAGCATAACACAAATGCCTAATATCAAATGGAATTACAACAAAAGCATTAACGGCTTTAAGGACGCGCGCATCAAGGGCCTTGGCGCGCAGGTCTCGGCTCTCATCGAGGAGAGTGTAAAGGACAGCGCAAATAAGAAATCGGCTATCCCGTATCTCTTTAACGAGACCAAGTCGGACAAGCAGGTGGAGACAATCGCTATCGAGGACGGCTACGATCTTATGGATCCTACCGCGGACGGTGACAAGGCTAAGACCGACAAGACCAATCAGATAGGTGAGAAATCGATATCTCACATCATCTTCACCAAGAACGTGGTGATAAGTGAGACTATGATGGAGGACTCCTATTACAGTATGGATCCCAGCATAGAGCTCCGCGCGAGATCTCTTCCCGACGCTTATTGGAAGACCCGCGAAAAGATCGCGCAGTCGGCTTATATTGAGGGTGAAAAGTCCTCCTTCGATTACCGCGGTGCTAAGGTGGATCTCACTACATACGACGGAAAGCCTCTCTTCTCCACGCAGCACACCTACGGTGACAAGGAGAAGGGCCACGCCTTCGGTAAGCAGTCCAACCTTTTCTATATCGTTGACGCGAATCCTTCAGCGGGAGCTATCGCCGAGATGATATCCAAGATGGCCGCTATCATCAACCAGATGAAGAACTCCAACGGTGAGGCGCAGGATTTTGACGCTGATACCATATTCGTTCCCAGAGGCGTTCAGACCTCGGGCGGAGTTGACAAGGTGCGCCGTGCCATAGGCTCGGAATTCTTCCCCGGAACAGCCAACAACGACATCAACACGCAGTACGGTCAGTGGAATTTCGTTCCTCTCGCCCTCTGGCAGCCTGACGAGCTTGAGATCATGGTCATGAGTCAGGACGCAAAGAGAATGATGAAGTCCATGTTCTACAACCGTATCAACCTCAACGTCAACGTATGGGAGGAGCCCGGCACAGGTAACCTCAATTACCGTGCTCGCACGAGATTCGGTCTCGGTCACGTTGACTACAAGCACGTTGCCAAGCTCAAGATACTCAAGGAAGCACCCTCGGACACGAGCGGTATGACTCAGCTTGTGGTAGACTGAGAGGTGGCCTCATGACAGGAAAGGAGCTTTTTGCGCAAATGCTTGCGCTTGGCGGTAAGACTCAATGGATATACCCGCAAGAGAACTCTGCCAAATATGCGGCGGCGACACGCGCCATAGCCGAGGTGAACAAGCTCTTTCCCGTAGAGAAGACCGTGCGGCTTCTCCACTATCCAATCCGCCCTGAAGTATATCACGGTGGGCTCACCGTTCACAAGGGCGGAGAGGATATCGAGTTTAATGCAAGCGATATAAAGTCGCTTGCATTTGCTGTATCGGGAACGGGAAGGGCACTGCTTTCTTCAACTGACACAAATAAGACGCACACGTTTGAATGGTCTGATGCGCTTGATCTTCAAGTGTTCCGCGGCATTGTGAGTCAACTGTTAGGATCGGCCGTCAGTCAGGTAAAGCTCGTATTCACGGGAGATTTTACCTATATGATACAGGACGTCTCTCTTTATAACGCGCTTGTAGGTGAGATGAGCGAGGACGTAGACGTCTACTCGTCGTGGACTCGTTATGATATGTCTGACGTTAAATATGCGGGAGCGCGCTTTCTTTCCTTCGCGTCTCTGCCCGTGTGTTATCACAACGTAAATCTCAACGCGCCGACGGATTACAGAATAGAGGGTAGTTCTCTCTATCTTCGCACAGATAAGTCCGGTACGTACGAGGTGAGATATCAGGTCACTCCGTTTGTTCTGACGGCAGACAATGAGGACGTGGACATAGAGCTTGACGGCGAGCTTTGCGAGCTGGTGGCTCTACGGGCGGCATACTATCTTTATATGATCACCGATGTGGAGGTAGCCGACCGTTGTCTTGCCGAATACCAGCGTCTTATGGGCATTGTGATGTCCACCGCGCACAAGGTGCGCACGCCGAATCAATTCCGCGACGTGAGAGGATGGTGAGCTTATGGCTACTCAATACACGCAGCATTATTCAAATTTTATAGGAGTGGATATGTCGAGCGACCCGCGCGCCGTGGCGAGAAACCGTTTGGCGTACTGTATCAATATGTGGCGCGATTACGAGAGCGAGCAGGGGGCTTGTGTGGAGACCTTTCCGGGCTTCCGCCGAGCCGCGCACTCTCTTGGGCTTGACGGCTCGGACGGAGAGATAGGGGCTATTCACGGTCTTTATCATTTCCGCAGCCGCACAGGCGCTGACTACGTCGTAGCGCACGCGGGCACTAAGCTTTACGCGTTTGAGGTCGAGGCTCTTGCCAGAGGTGATTACGAGGATATCGCCAACCGTTCGGCTATCATCTCCGAGGGCGTTGCCGACAATGATTCCACGGGCTTTATTTACAACAACAACCTGTATATCCTGGACGGCTCGCACTATCTAACCGTGACCTCTGTCGATGGCGATGGTGCAGCCATAACCGCGAGCGCGGTCGACGCTTATATTCCCACCACCAACTACAACGGCAAGATGTATGAGCAGAGAAATATGCTTACTACTGCCGCTGTGCAGGTGGAGACGCAGGGTGGAGAGGAGTGCAACGGTGTCCCTAGTTGTATGTGGTACCATATGGTGGATCATAATATCTATATTTCTTATATAAGAGGATATAAAAAAAGCTGGCACGACTGTTTAATTAATGGAACGAAATATTATCGCGGAAGCAGTGCTCTTTTAATTCCTGATGCGAAGGCCGATCCTGAATATGGTATCAACTTTA
>CAJGCF010000057.1 GCA_904501865.1 uncultured Clostridia bacterium | reverse complement strand
TTATCGGCGCGTTCAAGGCTTACAGCGACTCGGTCGCGCTCTTTGGCACTAATCTCAACGTCGCGGGCATGAACACCATCGTGGGCTACGTTTACGATATGCTCTACGGTGCGAGCGGCGGCTATCCGTCATACGCGTCCGCAGCGGCGGTGATACTTTTCTTCATAGTTCTGACTATAACCTGCATAAATCTTGTAGTCAGCAAGAAGCACGTTCATTATTGATGGGAGGTGCTTTGATATGAATACTAAAATAATGACAAAAGAGGATTTCAGGGCGGCTGAGAAGCGCGCGAGAGTAATGGGTGTTGTGGGAAAGGTCTTTGTGTATCTTATGCTCGTTATCTGGGCTTTGATGGTCCTGTTCCCGTTCTATTGGATGATACTCTCGTCGCTCAAGAGCTTTGCGGAGTATAGCGGCGAGCTCGTGCCGAAATTCTACACCCTCTCGCCAACGCTTGAAAACTACAAGTCGGCGCTCGCGTTTACCTATCCCGCGACCGACGTGGTGTTCGCAAAATCCTTCCTCAACACGCTTATATTTACTCTTGCCACCACGGCTATAATGCTTGTCGTGTCGATACTTGCGGCGTTTGCCTTCGCAAGACTTGATTTTAAGGGAAAGAATCTGGCGTTCACCCTCTTTCTCTCGCTTATGATGATACCCACCGAGCTGACGGTCATAACCAATTACGTCACCGTCACAAATCTTGAGCTGCGCAACACCTTCGCGGGACTTATCCTGCCGAGCGTTGCGTCTATATTCTATATCTATCTGCTCAAGGAGAACTTCGCGCAGATACCCGACGAGCTTTACCTCGCCGCAAAGGTGGACGGCACCACGGATATGAAATATCTTTTCCGCGTGGTCGTTCCGATATGCAGACCTACCGTGGTCACGGTGGTCATACTTAAGGTGATAGAGTGCTGGAACTCTTACGTCTGGCCGCGTCTTGCCGCCGACGACCCCAATTACTATCTGGTCTCGAACGGTATTCAGGCGCTCAGGGAAAGCGGCTTTGGCAGGGAGAATATCCCCGCTATGATGGCAGCCGTGGTCATAGTTTCAGCGCCGCTCATAATTTTGTTTTTGATATTCCGCAACAAGATAATGGCGGGAGTGTCAAGAGGAGGTCTTAAGGGATGATTAATTTTAAAAGAATACTTTGCGCTATTCTGTGTGTCGCTCTCCTTGCGGGAGCAGTCGTTACTCTCACGTCCTGCCACGGCGGAGGCCCTCAGCTCGAGGAGTTCAAGATAGATGCCGAGTTTAACCCCGAGGAGCAGATAGAGATAAGCTTCTGGGCAAAGAACGACAGCAATCCTACGCAGGTTGCCATATACAAGAAGGCTATCGAGGACTTTGAGGCTCTTTATCCCAATATCAAGGTGAATTTCAAGCCCTACGCGGACTACGGCCTTATATATCAGGACGTTATAACCAATATCTCTACGGGAACTACGCCAAACGTCTGCATAAGCTATCCCGATCACATCGCAACCTATATGACGGGAGCGAACGTGGTAGTCAAGCTTGACGACCTTATGCGAGATAGTCGCTACGGATTTGGCGGCTCGGCACTTGGCTTTGACGGAGTCAAGCGCGATGAAATGGTGGAAAAGTTCCTTGAGGAAGGCAAGATAGCTGGCGGATATTACGCTATGCCCTTTATGCGCTCGACCGAGGCTTGCTACGTCAATAAGACCTACGTCGAAGCTCTCGGATACACGCTTCCCGAAACTCTCACATGGGATTTCGTTTGGGAGGTCAGTGAGGCGGCTATGAAAAAGAATGAAGACGGCACCTTTGCCGTCAACGGTCAGACGGTTATGATACCCTTTATCTATAAGTCGACCGACAATATGATGATATCAATGCTCAAGCAAAAGGGAGCGGGCTATTCCACCGAGGCGGCGGAGATTGAGATATTCAACGACACCACCAAGGAGCTGCTCTACGAGATAGCCGACCACGCGGGTACACGCGCGTTCTCGACCTTCAAGATATCAAGCTACCCCGGCAATTACTTCAACGCAGGGCAGTGTATCTTTGCGATAGACTCCACCGCGGGCGCTACGTGGATAGGCTCGAATTCTCCTCTGTCGGACATCGACGGAGATCAGGTCGTGGATTTTGAGACCGTGGTAATGACTATTCCGCAGTTTGACGTTGAGAATCCCAAGATGATATCGCAGGGCCCCTCGGTGTGCATATTCAATAAGGAAAACACGCAAGAGGTGCTTGCTTCCTGGTTCTTTGTGCAGTTCCTGCTCACAAACGAGGTGCAGATAGCCTACGCGCAGACCGAGGGCTACGTTCCCGTAACTCTCAAGGCGCAGAACAGCGAGGCGTATAAGGACTATATGTCCCGCGCGGGCGAGAATGACGAGCTTTATTACTCTGTTAAGATAGACGCGTCCCAGCTGCTTATAGACAACGTGGAAAACACCTTTGTCACTCCCGTGTTCAACGGCTCCGCCTCTCTGCGTGACGCCGCGGGACAGCTTATCGAGGAGGTCGTGAAGGCAAGGAGAAGAAATCAAAACGTCAATTCCAAGTTTATAAACACCCTTTTTGACAATATGGTCTCGCTTTACAGACTCGACCAGGTCAAGCCCGTTGAGATAGTTGACAAAGGTGAGACTGAGACTGAATCTCAAACGGAGGCTCAATAAAAGACGGTTTCACAGTACGCGGAGCGAGAGCTCCGCGTACTGTCATATTGCAGAAAGAAGGCTTTTGGACAAAGGATTTTTTGGATAAATCTATAAAAATTATCAAAATGCGTGATTTTTCTTGACTTTTGCGAAAATTGGTGTATAATGATAGTGTAAAGGCAAGGGCTCGATGAAGGTGTCGCGGCTTGCCCATAAATGAAAAGGAGAAAGTTTATGAAAAAGTTTTTGGTTTTACTTTTGGCACTTGTTCTCGTGCTCGCTCTAGTAGCTTGTAACGATGCTAATGAGACCGAGGAAACTACCGATGAGGTAACTACCGCTGAGCAGACGGGTAACACCGACGGAACAGAGGAATCCGATGAGTCCGACGAGTCTGATACAGATGAGAAAGACCCCTTTGAAAACATGGAGGTCATGTCTTACGACGAGTACATAGCCGCAGAACTTGACAGCCCCGTTGTTATCGAGGCGTACGTTCAGGCTACACAGTCTTGGTGGGATAACAAGATAACCGTTTATCTTCAGGATGAGGACGGCGGATATCTCGCATACGAGATGGTTTGCTCCGAAGAGGACGCTGCAAAGCTTGTTCCCGGCACCAAGATTCAGATAAAGGGCTACAAGACTGAGTGGTCGGGCGAGGTGGAAATTGCATCGGGCGCGACCTTTACCTTCGTTGAGGGTGCGGACTCCTACATCGCAGAGCCTGCTGACCTTACAGATATCCTCGCAAACGAGGCAGAGCTCATCAAGCATCAGAATGAGCTTGCTGTGTTCTACAACCTCGTAGTTGAAAAGATAGAGTACAGAAACGGCGAGCCCGGTGACGATATCTACGTTACCGTAAAGCAGGGCGAGAATAGCTTTAGCTTCTGTGTTGAGCGTTATCTCACGGCCCCCGAGACCGACGTTTACAAGGCGTTCGCGGACATCGCGGTCGGTGACGTTGTAAATATAGAGGGATTCGTATATTGGTACAACGGAGTCAACACCCACATCACAGCCGTTCAGACTGTTATGACACACGCCGAGTATGTTGCGGCAGAGCTTGAGTCTCCCGTTATGATCGAGGCGTACGTTCAGGCTACACAGTCTTGGTGGGATAACAAGATAACCGTTTATCTTCAGGATGCTGACGGCGGATATCTCGCGTATGAGATGACTTGCTCCGAGGAGGACGCTGCAAAGCTCGTGCCCGGAACAAAGATAAGAATTATCGGCTACAAGACTGAGTGGTCGGGCGAGGTAGAAATTGCATCGGGCGCGACCTTTACCTTCGTTGAGGGTGCGGACTCCTACATCGCAGAGCCCGCTGACCTTACCTCTATCCTTGCAAACGAGGCAGAACTCATCAAGCATCAGAACGAGCTTGCTGTATTCAAGGGACTTACCATTGAGAAGATAGAGTACAGAAACGGCGAGCCCGGTGACGATATCTACGTTACCGTAAAGCAGGGCGAGAATAGCTTTAGCTTCTGTGTTGAGCGTTATCTTACAGCTCCTGACACCGACGTTTACAAGGCTTTCGCTAATCTTGCGGCAGGCGACGTTGTTGATATTACAGGATTTGTTTACTGGTACAACGGAGTTAACACCCACATTACAGGTGTTACAAAGGTTTCTTAATAGAGCTTAAATAACGTATCCCCCGACGGTGCTCCGTCGGGGGATTTTGTGTTACAATGATTTGAGCACAAGCTGGCTGACGTAGGTAAAGGAGGGCAGAGTGCCAAGACTCTCGCTCTTCTTTTGCTTGTCGTACACCAAGAGCGGAACGTACTCGCGGGAGTGGTCGGTCGAGGTAGTCGAGGGGTCACAGCCGTGGTCTGCCGTTATGATTAGCAGGTCGTCGTCCGTGAGCTTTGGCAAAAGCTCACCGAGGCGTCTGTCAAATTCAGTGAGCGCCGAAGCATAGCCATCCACGTCGTTTCTGTGTCCGTATAGCATATCAAAGTCAACGAGATTTACAAAGCACAAGCCGTGGAAATCCTTATCCGCAAAGGATACCGTTAAGTCCATACCCTCGCTGTTGCTTGAGGTCGGATGAGACTCGGTCACTCCCTGTGAGGCGAAGATGTCGTTTATCTTTCCTACCGATATCACGTCAAGACCGCGCTCCTTGAGCTTGTCGAGCATAGTGGGAGCGGGGGGAAGGAGAGAATAGTCGTGTCTGCCCGACAGTCGCTTGAATGGGTATTTGTCGCCAAAGGGTCGGGCTATAACTCTGCCTACTCCGTGCTCGCCCACGAGAAGCTTACGCGCTATCTCGCAATATCTGTAAAGCTCGGAAAGCGGGACTATATCCTCGTGCGCGGCTATCTGGAAAACAGAGTCGGCGGAGGTATAGACTATAAGCTTGCCCGTGGCGAGATGCTCATCGCCGAAATCTCTTATTACGTCGGTGCCCGAATATGGCTTGTTGCAGAGCACGCCTCTGCCGCACAGACGGGAAAATTCTGCTATCAGGTCATCGGGAAATCCGTCGGGATAGGTGGGGAAGGGACGGGCGAGTGTGAGCCCCGCTATCTCCCAGTGTCCCGTTGTGGTATCCTTACCGCGACTGACCTCTGCCATTCTGCCAAAGCTCGCGAGAGGAGCGGAGGCGGGCAGATATTTGCCTCTTGAGCAATCCTCAATATTGAAAAGACCCAAGGTCGCCATATTGGGACAGTCAAATTTCTCCGACGACTGAACGGCGCGGAGCGTGTGGCTTCCTTCGTCCCCGAAATCCGCCGCGTCGGGCAGCTCGCCGATGCCAAAGCTGTCAAGGACTATCAAAAATACTCTTTTCTTCTTATTCATTATTCTTATTCTTCGGCTATTTCAAGCGCTATCTCCATCATTTTTGTGAATGCGGTGCGCCTTGCCTCTGCGTCCATATTCTTTTCGGGATGAATAAAGGAATCGCTTACCGAGCAAATGCAGAGAGCTTTTTTACCTGCGCGTGCCGCGTTGCAGTAGAGCGCCGCGGACTCCATCTCAACGCCGAGGACGCCCATCTTTGCCCATTCCATACCGGGATGGCACTCGTTGTAGAATATATCGCTTGAGAAAATGTTTCCAACGCGGTAGTTGACGCCCATCTTTTCACATTTGTCAGCCGCGCGACGAACCAGGTCGAAGTCTGCTATGGGGCAGAACGTGCCGGGCAGGGCGTACTGACTCGCGTAGTTGGAGTCGGTGCAGGCGCCCATCGCGATAACTATGTCACAGGGGTCGAGGTCTGCCTGGAACGAGCCGCATGAGCCCACTCTTATAATGCTTGAAACGTCATAGAAATTAAAGAGCTCGTAGGAATAGATGCCGATAGCGGGCTGTCCCATTCCAGATGCCATGACTGATACTCTTTTGCCCTTATAGTAGCCCGTGTAGCCCTGAACTCCTCTGACGTTGTTGACAAGCACCGCATTCTCAAGGTAGGTCTCGGCTATGAACTTGGAGCGCAGAGGGTCACCCGGCATAAGCACTGTCTTTGCGAAATCTTCTTTTTTTGCTGTTATATGGGGGGTTGGAATAGACATATCTTTTCTCCTTTTATATCAATGATTTTTTATCAGTAGCCGCTTCCCGTGTCGGTGGACTTGATTATCTTGACTACGCGGCTGGTTCCGAGTCTGTCTGCACCGAGGGACATAAATTTCTCCGCGTCCTCAAGCGAGGAGATTCCGCCCGCTGCCTTTACCTTTACGTGAGCGGGTGAGTGTTTTCTCATAAGCGCCACATCGTCAAAGGTAGCGCCCGCTGTGGAGAAGCCCGTCGAGGTCTTGATAAAGTCCGCGCCCGACTGCCCGACTATCTCGCACATCTTTATTTTTTCCTCGTCGTCAAGCAGACAGGTCTCGATTATGACCTTGAGTATCTTGTCGCCGCACGCCTGCTTTATAGCCTTTATCTCATTTAGGAGATAGTCGTAATTTTTAGCCTTGAGCTCGCCGATATTGATGACCATATCTATCTCGTCCGCACCCTCGGCGATAGCGTCGCGCGTCTCGAAAACCTTTGTGGCGGTTGAGTTGTAGCCGTTGGGGAATCCTATGACCGTACAGATGGCAAGCTTGTCGCCCACGTAATCCTTGGCTCTTTTTACGAACGCGGGGGGAATGCAGACGGAGGCGGTGGAGAACCTCATTCCGTCATCGCAGATAGCCTTTATTTGCTCCCAGGTTGAGCTCTGAGCGAGCAACGTATGGTCGCAAACACCGAGAATCTTTTGATTATCCATATTTTTATCTCCTAATACTTATTTTTGACTTGTATATTTATATTATAGCATTTTTGCGCTCAAAAAGCAATAGGGGATAATTTTTTTACTAAAAATAGGCTTTTTGCTCCAAAATGAACAAAAGCCTCTCTTTTTTACGCGGCGCGGATTTGTGACATACCCCCCAATCTTTACCCGCCCGTGAGGTTGACAATCTCGGATTTTTGAATTATAATTATAGAACAAAAGTTTCAAAAACAACTCACAAGGGGAGATTTTTGCGATAAAAGTCAAGAAAAAGTAGGAGAAAAGTAGGAGAAAAGTAGGAGAAAAGTTGACAAAAAGTTAGCAAAAAGTTAGCAAAAAGTTAGCAAAAAGTTGTGAAAAAGTTTGAAGAAAGTTTTGACTTTTTTTGAAAAAACATCTAGAAAAGGAGAATAAAATAATGAAATATGAGTGCGGTTTTTTCTTCTTTTCCGATTGGGAAAAGGGAATGAGAAAGCTCACGGGGAAGGATTTTAAAAAGCTGTTTTGGGCTTTGTACGATTATCAGCTCAATGATATCAAACCGCCCGAGTTTAAAGGAGATGTCGATATTCTTGCATCACTGATAATACCCCAGATAAAGCGGCGAAAGGATAAAGCCAGAGCGGGTAGTCTCGGGGGCATAGCGACACAGAAAAACGCAAGAGAAAAAGCCTTGTTACAGGGGGTAGAAAATGACAGTCTGCTTGACGGTCTGCTTGAAGCAAAAGGTCAAGCACATAATAAAAATATAAATATAAATACAAATAACTATATAAATAAAAAAAGCCCGCTTGCAAGCGGAGCCTCGCCTTCGGACACGGCAAGCTTTCAAGACGGCGGCGGGGACGCGAGAGAAAAAAAGAGTGAGGGCGAGTGTGAAAAGCGCGATATAGCCTCCGAGGCGGCGGGGCGCGAATACAAGGGCTCGTTCGACACGCAGACGTTTTTTGACGCCGCTGTCAGACGCTCACTCGGAGATTCTTTATAGGGTGAGCGCGAGGGCATTAAATGGTGGGCAACGTTTTCAAGCTCTGTTCTGTATATGCTCTCGGAGCCTGCCGCTTTTGCCGCGGAAATGTCGATAAATGTCTCAAGATGCTATTATAATATATATAATATTTATTATTCGGTTGACACGGGCGCGCGTGTGTGGTATAATGTATATTGAGTATGTGTGTCATCGTCGCCAAGGGAAACATTCTCGGCGATTTGGCATATAGTTTAAAATGACGGCGCTATTCGTCGCTTTGTGTGATAAACGCTTTACGGTGCTCTGCATGATATTAAATTGCGGCTATACCGTTTATTCGGTCTGTCTTACAGAGAAATCAACTTTTTCACGCGCGAATTTTGCGGAGGGCAAAATTCATCAACAATATTTGTGCCGCCGCAAGCGGCGGAATGGGGAACTTTATGGATAACGAGCTTAAGGTAATAGTCGTGTGCGGCGGTATCTCCACCGAGCGCGAGGTCTCTTTGCGCAGCGGAGCCGCGGTGTTTGAGGCTCTTGTGGGCTACGGATACAAGAACGTCGAGCTTTTCGACCTGACGAAAGATAATCTTTCAAGCCTTATCGCAAAAAAGCCCGATATCGCGTTCCTGGCTCTGCACGGAAAGGGCGGCGAGGACGGTTGTATTCAGGGCGCTCTCTCGCTTGCGGGCATAGCCTACACGGGCCCCGGTGTCGAGGCGAGCGCGGTCTGTATGAACAAGATACTGACCAAAGAGGTGCTCCGAGCGCATAGATTGCCCACCCCCAAGTCTTTGACTCTCCATCGAGATGAGTGTGTGGACAAAACAGGCGTGACCGAGAGACTTTTGCGAGAGATAGGCTTGCCTATGGTGCTCAAATCCCCCTGCCAGGGATCAAGTATAGGTGTGGTGATAGTTCGGGATGAGCAAAGGATAGCCGATGCTATGGCTGAGATATTCTCCTACGGTGACCTCCTTCTCGTTGAGGAATTTCTTGACGGAGTTGAGCTAACTCTGCCCATTTTCGGCAATTCAGAGCTTGTTGTGCTCCCGGATATTGAGATAACCTCGGAAAACGAGTTTTACGACTACGAGGCGAAATACACCAAGGGGCTCTGCCATCACATAATCCCCGCCAGAATATCAGACGAGACAAGAGAGGCAGTTCGCGACGTGGGAACACGCGCTTATCGCGCGCTCGGATGTCGCGGTCTTTCAAGAATAGATTTTATAGTGGACTCCAAAAAGGGCCCGCACATAATAGAGGTCAATACCATTCCCGGAATGACCGAGATGAGCCTCTTTCCCGACGCGGCGAGAGAGGCGGGAATAAGCTTTGGTGAGCTGCTCTCGCGACTTATAGAGCTTGGACTTGAGTAAAAAAATTAAAATTATAGCCGAAAAGAGTTGAGCTCATACGCCCAGCGGCGAGCAATTTTCGCATCTTCCGCCGCACCTCGTTTTGCAAGGTCATACCTTGCTGCAACTCGCTTCGACGAAATCTATCAAAAATTGCAACGCCGAAGGGTGCTACGCAGTTTTGAGTGAGCAAATATTATGCAGATGCAAAGAGAAAATACG
>CAJGCF010000056.1 GCA_904501865.1 uncultured Clostridia bacterium | reverse complement strand
GTGAACGATGCACTTTTCAGTATCCTTATCGAAGATGTGCATTCTTGCGGTGTCAATAGCGATCTTAATGGTGTCGCCTGCGCGAGAAGTGGATCTGGGGGATACTCTTGCGGTAAG
Source organism: uncultured Clostridia bacterium (assembly GCA_904501865.1). Lineage (GTDB taxonomy): Bacteria > Bacillota > Clostridia > Oscillospirales > CAG-272 > SVTX01. The sequence continues at coordinate 9,385 of CAJGCF010000056.1, read as the reverse complement.
CTTTGTCTCGCCAATGGTGAGGTAGAGGTAAATCTCTGCGCCCATAAGCTCGGTAACTTCAACGTATGCATCAACAGTGCTATCCTCAAGTGCGGAGATCTGAGCAGGCTGATCGTGGATGCTTTCGGGACGAATACCAACAACAACCTCCTGGCCGATGTACTCTGCGAGTGCGGGATCGTTTGCCTTTTCTGCGGGAACCTTGATGGAGTTGCCTTCGAATTCAAAGTAAACTTCATCATCCTTCTTAACGAGCGCGCCGTTGATGAAGTTCATCTGAGGAGTTCCTATAAATCCTGCAACGAACATGTTAACGGGGTTATCGTAAAGGTGCTGAGGAGTATCAACCTGCTGAATAAGACCGTCCTTCATAACAACGATTCTGGACGCCATGGTCATAGCCTCGACCTGGTCGTGAGTAACGTATACGAAGGTGGTTTCAACTCTCTGGTGAAGCTTTGTAAGCTCGGTTCTCATCGTTGCACGGAGCTTTGCGTCCAAGTTGGAGAGAGGCTCGTCAAGAAGGAATACCATGGGGTTACGGACGATTGCACGACCAAGCGCAACACGCTGCTTCTGACCTCCGGAAAGAGCCTTGGGCTTTCTATCAAGAAGGTGGGTGATATCAAGAATTCTGGCAGCCTCTTCAACACGTCTCTTTATCTCTTCCTTAGGAGTCTTATTGAGCTTAAGACCGAATGCCATATTCTCGGAAACGGTCATATGAGGATAAAGCGCGTAGTTCTGGAACACCATTGCTATCTTTCTATCCTTAGGAGCCACGTCATTGACGAGCTGGTCTCCAATGAACAACTCACCCTCGGATATCTCCTCAAGTCCCGCGATCATACGGAGAGTCGTGGACTTACCGCATCCGGAAGGTCCTACAAGAACGATAAATTCCTTATCCTTGATTTCAAGGTTAAAATCCGAAACAGCGGTAACGCCGCCGGGGTACTTCTTATAAATATGTCTGAGAGACAAGCTTGCCATGTTTTTTCCTCCTGAATCATGTCTGGCTTTGGGTAAAACCCACCTATTTTTAACATTATAATTTTATCAAAAAATCCGTGAAATTAAAAGAGTATATTTCAACAAAATTAGCACGATGTTTTTGTGCAATTTTCACAATTAACCTAATTTTTGTGTGAAAATGTCTTTTTTTAGCATTGGCTTTTTTAATTTATTAAAGCTTCATTGTTAGAGATATTCTCTTTTTCTTAACGTCTACGGACAAAACCTTGACCTTAACTATATCGCCTACAGACAGAACCTCAGATGGATGCTTTATATATCTGTCACATATCTGGGAGATGTGTACAAGTCCGTCCTGATGCACTCCTATGTCAACGAACGCACCAAAATCTATAACGTTGCGCACTGTACCTGTGAGCTCCATATCAGGCTTTAGATCCTCAAGATCAAGAATATCATCGCGAAGGATGGGCGCGGGCAAAGAATCACGAACGTCACGTCCGGGCTTTTCAAGCTCTCCTATGATATCTATAAGCGTGGGCTCGCCTATTCCAAGATCATCAGCCACGGGACGAGTTCCCTTCTTCATTATCTGTGCGCGAAGATTTTTCATCTGTCCCTGCTTCACATCCTCGACCGTGTATCCAAACATATCAAGCAAAGCCTTTGCCGCACCGTAAGATTCGGGATGCACTCCCGTATTGTCCAATATTTCCTTTGAATTAGGAACGCGCAAGAATCCCGCGCACTGCTCAAATGCCTTATCTCCTATTCTCGGAACCTTCTTGATCTGGGTTCTTGAGGTAAACTCGCCGTTTTCTTCTCTATACTTTACGATGTTTTTGGCACTTGTTATATTTATTCCAGAGATATAATACAAGAGCGAATACGACGCGGTATTAACGTCAACTCCTACCGAGTTAACGCAATCCTCTACCACTCCCGTAAGAGCAGTATCAAGTCTCGCGGACTTCATATCGTGCTGATACTGACCGACGCCTATAGACTTGGGGTCTATTTTAACAAGCTCTGCCAAGGGGTCCTGCAGTCTCCTTGCAATAGACACCGCGGATCTCTGCATAACGTCGTAATCCGGGAACTCCTCGGTAGCAAGCTTTGACGCAGAGTAGATAGACGCTCCCGCCTCACTAACAACGATATATTTACAATTAGCCTCAGGTATCTCCTTGAGGAGGTTTGCGATAAATATCTCGCTCTCCTTTGACGCGGTGCCGTTACCTATCGCGATTACGTCAACCCCGTGTCTCTTGATAAGCCCCTTGACTATTCTTGTCGCCTCTTCTATTCTCTGTCTCGGCTTTGTAGGATATATTACCGCTGTATCCAAGACCTTTCCTATCTTATCCACTACCGCGATCTTACAGCCGTTGACGTATCCGGGGTCAAATCCCAGAACAGTCTTACCCTTTATAGGAGACTGCATAAGCAGATGTCCGAGGTTGTCCGCAAAGACCTTGATAGCGCCCTCGGACGCGTTGTCAAACATATCATTCCTTATCTCACGTTCAATAGACGGAGCGATAAGTCTTTCATATCCGTCGGCTACCGCGGCGGAAACGTATTTATATGCAGGGCTTGAAGGCTCGGTCACAACGCAGCTAAGAAGATAGTTGAGCACTATATCTGACGATACTTCAATGGACACCTTAAGGAACTCCTCTTTCTCACCTCGGTTGATAGCGAGAACTCGGTGTCCGGGTATCTTCTTGAGCGGCTCTGTATATTCGTAATACTGTGCGTATACCGAATCCTCATCCTTTGCCTTTGACACGTTCAAAACTCCGTGCTCAAAGGTCTGTGAGCGCAAAGCCTTACGGTATTCAGCATTATCCGAAACATCCTCGGCAATGATATCGCAAGCACCCGCAAGAGCTGCTGGCACGTCGGGGACATCCTTCTCTTCACTCACAAATGCCTCTGCGGCTTCCTCGATAGATGGAGAATACTCCATTCTCTGCTCCATAATGAGCTTAGCGAGATCCTCAAGCCCTCTCTCACGAGCCACGGAAGCCCTTGTTTTTCTCTTAGGTCTGAACGGACGATATATATCGTCAACCTCGGTTATTGTCTTGGCATTGAGTATAGCTTGCTCAATTTCAGGAGTAAGCTGTCCCTGTGCTTCGATAAGGGATCTTACCTCCTCTTTTCTCTTTTCAATATTACGGAGATACTCAAGGCGATCGTTAAGATCACGCAGGATAGCGTCATCAAGGCTACCCGTGACTTCCTTTCTATAACGCGCGATGAACGGTATGGTGTCACCGTTGTCGATCATTTCAACGGTTTTCGATACCTGCTCCTCCTTGAGTTTGAATTCCTGTGCAAGTGTTTTGATAATATCCATAGTGTTCCTCTACTATTTATGATTACTTTAAAATTAATTCCTTTTTCCACGCTCTTCAAGCGCCGTCTGTTCACCCTCAGTAAGATATCTCCATTCCCCCCGAGACAAAGACGTATCTAACTCAATAGGACCGAAAGTTACTCTTTCAAGGTAGGTTATCTGATTTTTCACGGCCTTTGCCATAAGCTTTATCTGATGATATTTTCCCTCCGTGAGAGTTATATAGCCATTGGTATCATCAAGCATCTCAACGTGGCACGGCGCGGTAACGTATCCGCCTATGTCAACTCCACTCTCAAGGCTTTCCTTATCCGACTCGCTTATAGGAAATTTAACGGTAAAGCGATACTTTTTATCAACGTGACTTTTAGGAGCTAAAAGCTTATGTGAAAGAGGACCGTTGTTAGTGAGTATCATAAGTCCCAAGGTGTTTTTGTCAAGTCTGCCACACGGGAACAGTCCTATTCTTTGCAGGTCATCGGGCAAAAGTGTCATCACAGTTGGAGATTTGTCATCATCAGTGGAGCTTACGTAGCCCTCGGGCTTGTTGAGCATCACGTAGGTGAATTCCCGATAGACTACCTCTCGTCCGCAATATTTTATTACGTCAATCAAGGGGTCTATATGACTCCCTGCGCGACGCACCACTTCGCCATTAACGGTCACTCCGCCATTTTTCGCAGCTCTGGCGACCTCTGTTCTACTTGCTATTCCCGCGTCAACTATAAATTTATCAAGCCTCAGATGCGTCACTCCTTTCATAAAATTCCCTTTTGAAAATTATACCATATTTTTCATCATTTGTAAACAGGATTATCACAATTTTCAAGTTTGTTTTATAATTTCAAAGGGAGAAAAGCCTACTTATAAAGCTCTTCTCCCTACGCTATTATTTTTTACATATTACACCACTCTGTTGCGCTTTTCTCCGCGGAGAAAAGCCTCTATATTGAGAGCTATTTCCTCGCAGCAGCGTACTCTTGCCTCGTACGAGCCCCACGCCATATGAGGCGTGAATATCACGTTATCAAGCTCGGATATTTTTGCAAACGGGTGGTCCTCGCCAAAGGGTTCTTTAGAGTAAACGTCAACGCCAAGTCCGCCGATTCTGCCCTCAAGTATAGCATCAGTCAAAGCGCTCTCATCCGTAACAGCGCCGCGGGCAACGTTTATAAGTATCGCGTCATTTTTCATAAGAGATATCCTCTCGCGGCTTATAATCCCACGGGTTCCGTCATTCAACGGAGTGTGTATGCTTATTATGTCAGACTGAGCGCAAAGAGCATCTATATCTACACATTTCACATCGTCTGTCGGCGTGCGCTTATAAGCTATGACGTTACATCCTAGCGCACGTGCAACTTCTCCAACCTGCTTGCCGATATTACCGTAACCGACGATACCCCAGGTTTTTCCGTATATTTCGTGATATACGGGGGTAAGGATATTCGCCACTCCTCCTTGGGAATACGTTCCGTCCGCAACCGAGCGACCATATTCTTTGAGGTGACACATAAGCGACAACGCCATAGCTACTGTCAGCTGGGCCACATTCTGCGTGGAATACCCGACAATGTTACAGACTGCAACACCGTTTTCTCTGCAACAATCAAGATCAATGTTATCATATCCCGTAGCGGTTACACAGATAAGCCTGACATTCTTACAGGCGGGCAGATTGTTTCTGCCCACCTTAAGCTTGTTCACTATAATAACGTCGCTGTCCCCGACATTATTGACAAACTCGTCCTGTGCCGTTCTTTCAAACACGGTAAGCTCTCCGTATTTTTGGAAAATCGACAGGTCTATGTCCGAACCAAGCGTCGCGGCATCAAGAAAGACTATCTTCATTCGATCTCTCCGCAAGTCTTCAGATCTCAAATCCGAAATAATTTACAGCATTGTAAAGTGAGATGCGTTCAACTATCTCAGCCGCAGCATCATAGTCGGGATAAAGTCCTCTTTCTACCCATTCGCCTATTATATTACAGAGTATTCTACGGAAATATTCGTGTCTGGGGTAAGACATAAAGCTACGAGAGTCGGTAAGCATACCGAGGAAGTTTCCAAGCGAAGCAAGATTTGCAAAGCTCTTCATCTGCGCTTCCATTCCGTCGATATTGTCGTTGAACCACCAGCCGCTTCCCTGGACGACCGTGGGGGTGTTGCTTCCGTCTCCACGGCAGAAGCTTCCGCAAAGAGTTCCTACAGCCGCATTGTCCGCGGGGTTTATAGGATAAATGATAGTCTTGGGGAGCGCATCGTTCTCCTGCATATAGTTGAGGAGAGATGCCATATCAGCTATGCAGTTCTTCGCGTGTATAGTATCGTATCCCGAGTCGGGACCAAGCTTTGCGAACATAGTCTTGTTGGGATTGCGGAGCACGCCGTAGTGGAGCTGGAGTATCCAACCTCTCTTCACGTACTCAAGACCGAAGAATCTCATCATCTGAGTCTTCCAAAGAGCAAGCTCATCCTCGCTTATATCCGCGCCGTCGCTGGCAAGCGCCTTTTTGAATATCTCATTTGCGTGGTACTGATCGGGCTTTGCGAAAGGAATATAGTTATCCATACCGTGATCGGCGGTTTTACAACCGAGAGCCTCGAATCTATCGAGAGATACGGTGTACGCCTTGCAAAGAGACTCGTAATCAACTATTTCAACACCCGTGCTCTTGCCCAAACTTGCAATATATGCCGAAATTCCCTTTCTCTCAATGTTGAGACCCTTGTCGGGACGGAACGCAGGCAACACCTGAACCTCAAAGCCGGATTCCTTAATCTGCTTGTGATAATGGAGATCATCAGCAGGATCATCGGTGGTGCAGACAAGCTTTACGTTGGAGTTTACAATGTAATCTCTCGCGCCCCAGTTGTCCTTTGCTATCTTCTCCTTGGTTATATTCCATATAGCTTCGCAATTCGCACTGTTGATAGTAAGCTCGCAGTCAAAATATCTACGGAGCTCAAGATGGCTCCAGTGATACACGGGGTTGCCTATAAGGAGGGGCATAATGCGGCAATACTCGCTGAATTTCTCAAAATCAGACGCATCGCCCGTAATGTATTTCTCATCAACGCCGCAGGATCTCATAGCTCTCCACTTGTAATGGTCGGCATAGAGCCAAAGCTCCGTGATGTTTGTAAATTTTTTGTTCTCCGCGATCTCAGCAGGAACGAGATGGCAGTGATAGTCGATTATAGGTAATTTTGCGGCGTGCTCCTCATAAAGTCTCACCGCTGTAGGTGTTTCAAGAAGAAAATCCTTATCCATAAATTTTTTCATAGGTTTTGTCCTCCGTTTGTTTATTCAAATACATTTTATCACAGTTTTCCTGCTTTTTCAATACCACTTGGAAAATTATTTCCAAAAAAGTATATACAAAATCCAAAAAATGTGTTAAAATATATTGAATGCGAGTTTACAAGAGGCTACCCAATGTTTAAATGCGATTATCACACACATACATATTTTTCGTTTGACGGTGAAAAAGACTCCTCTCCCGAGGCGCTTTGCGAGGCGGCTATTGCCCGAGGTATTACGGATCTTGCTATCACAGACCACTTCGAGTGCAACTGGAAAACGGACGGAGAGTACGCTCCTTATAATGCTTCCCTTGCGTATGAGCAGATAATGCAGGCAAAGAAAAAATACAAGGGCAAGCTCCATCTTACGTATGGAATAGAGCTCGGTCAGGCAAATCAATGTCCAGAGGAAGCTATGGCTCTTCTTGACTCATACAATTATGAGTTCGTTATCGGCTCTATACATAATCTGCGCGGTCTATCCGATTTTTACTTTTTCGATTTTTCTGACGCGGATAGCAACTATATCTCAGACCTTTTTGACAGAAACATAGACGAGCTGTGCGAGGTAATAAACACAGTGGACAAAATCGATACCGTAGCGCATATTACATATATGCACAGATACGTAGCGCTCGCGGGTAAGGAGTATAGTTTCTCAGAGCACGCAGAAAGGCTTTCTGCTCTGTTTAGCAAGATGATCTCTCGGGGTATAGCGCTTGAGGTGAATCTGTCTACTATTTGCAAAGGGCTTGGATTTGCTATGCCCGACCGCGACATTCTTTCCCTTTACCGCGATTGCGGCGGAAGGCTTATAACACTCGGTACAGACGCTCACTCGCCAAATCAGGTGGGCTCTCATATATCGGACGGATTTGAGCTTTTGAGGTCAGTGGGGCTTGATAACGTCCTCGTCGTCAGAAACGGCGAAAAAACTATTGTCAAAATTTGATTTTGGAAGGTTAAAATGGATCTTACAAATTTCAGTCTTCTTTTCCCCGATGAAATATCAAAGCAGGAGCATTATTCGGGAAAGGACCGCCCATCTATTGATATGTACACTCTTGAGCAGCTCGGAATGCTTGAGATGCTTCACCTTAAATCCTCGGATCTTGCGGATTATTTCACACTTTCTCCTGCTGTCATGCAGTACAGAAATGAAATATTCTCCGATATGATGAGATGCGGTGAGCTTCGTGACACCTTCAACAAGTTAGTGCCTGTGCTCAACGATATCACCGAGCTCCGTGAGCTTGTCGCTGAAAGCTATGAGGACGACGATTATCTCACGAGCATAACCGAGGTCGAGCTCTACATTTCCTGCATTGAAATATTGAATGAGGGATTTTACAAAACAAAGGATAATCTTGAAAGCCAAGCACTAAAGGCATTGAGTGAGCGCATTTCTGAGCTTGCGGGCTCTGATTACTACGCAGAGCTTAATCAAAAGCTCAACGAGCTCACCAAAAGAGTGCGCGAGATAAAAAGCGTATCTATCGGTGTCAATCTCGATTCACAGCTCCGTCCATCGTACGCGGGTGTGCTCTCCGTTAATTCAGAGCCATTTAAGTCGGGAGATACCATAGACAAAATACTGAGGCTCAATTTCAAGGACGATGATTACACCTGTATCGCAAATCTGGTCCCATTTGGCAAAAAGCAATCCGATAACCAGAGGACCGCTATGTCAAACGCCTTTAACTCGGCAATAAACGAGGTGTATCGCACGTCACTCAAGTCTTGGAAAAAGATAGTTCAATCGTACGTGCTTGAGAACACGGACTTTTTGATAAGCATTATGCCCGAGATAGAATTTATCGTCAAGGGCACGGATATGCTCAACAAGCTCGCCGAGAAGGGTTGTCAGCTCTCAAGGGCGGAGATAGCTCCTATAGACGAGCGTGTGTTCGATGCTGACGGGCTCTATAATCCCGCGGTTGCGCTTAAGCTCTGCGATGATGACACGATAGTCTCCAATGACATAAACTTCAATACTGATGATGCCTTGATATACGTTCTAACCGGACCTAACCGCGGTGGAAAATCCGTTATCACTTGCGCGCTCGGTCTTGCTCTTGCTATGATGCAGCTTGGAATGTTTATCCCTGCCTCTCACGCAAGAATAAGCCCTGCAGACGCAATATACACTCATTTCCCCACGGGAGCTGACGATACAATAGACAAAGGTCGTCTCGGAGAAGAATGCGCAAGGCTGGGCGAGATATTTGACTCGGTGACCGAGTATAGCTTGGTCCTGCTTGATGAGTCATTTTCCTCTACGGGCTCATATGAGGGCTCTTACATTGCAGCAGAGGTACTCTCGGGATTATCAATGGTAGGCTGTCGATGTCTGTTCGCAACACACCTTCACGAGCTTGCGGCAGAGGTCGAGCGGATAAATCAGAGCAACGCAGAAAAAGGCGGAATTAAAATAGACACTCTCGTGGCAGGCATTGAGAAGGGTCAACGCTCCTTCAAAATATTCCGTTCCAAGCCCGACGGCAAGAGCTATGCTCGAGATATTGCCGAGAGATACGGACTTACTTACGAAAATATTTTGAAAAAAATAGGCAAATAGACAAAAAGGTGCTGAGTCATTAACTTAGCTGTCAAAAAAGAAAAAGCGGATGTTCTTTACCGAAAGGTATTGAGCATCCGCTTGCTTTGTTGTATAATTAAATTATCAGTAAAACCACACAATAAAGCGAGGTAATTATACAACAATGAGAGATAAAAGTC
>CAJGCF010000055.1 GCA_904501865.1 uncultured Clostridia bacterium | reverse complement strand
AAATTCAAAAATACGGAGCTTCTTGAAAGAGCTCTGACTCACTCGTCGTATTCAAACGAGTCAGGACTTAAAAATCATCATATATATTGCAATGAGAGGTTGGAATTTCTCGGAGACAGCGTGCTGTCCATAATAACGAGCAAATATCTTTATACCAAGTTCCCGACCTGCCCCGAGGGAGAGCTGACGAGAATGAGAGCGGAGGTAGTTTGTGAGCGCGCCCTGTCAGGATATGCGACACAGATAAGCCTTGGCGACCATCTGCTTCTTGGAATAGGCGAGGATAGAAACAATGGGCGTAGCCGCAAATCAATACTTGCAGACGCCTTTGAAGCGCTCCTGGCAGCTATTTATCTTGACGCGGGCGAGACGGGAATGGATACTGTTGAGAGTTTCCTCTTGCCCTTCATTATCAGAGAAATAGAGAAGATAAGTCAGGGAAAGGGCTTTAACGGGGACCCGAAAACTCTGCTGCAGCAATTTGTTCAGCAGGCGGAGGGAGATTTTCTCGAATACATAGTCGTGGGAGAGAGCGGACCTGACCATATGAAGATATTTGAGGTCGTTGCAAAGCTCAATTCCAACGTCATAGGTCGAGGACGCGGTCGCTCAAAGAGAGAGGCAGAGCAGAACGCGGCGCGTGAAGCACTGGCACTCTTTAGCGTAGAATGACTATGAAGGCTAAAAATCATAGAAATATTCCTATATTTATCCCGCATCTCGGCTGTCCTAACGCTTGCGTTTTTTGCAACCAGCGCTCTATATCTGGCAAGCAGAGCTTTTGCCGTGAGGGCGTAGAGAGAGAGATAAAAGAGACTCTGCGCACGATACCAAAAGATTATAGCGTTGAGATAGCCTATTTTGGAGGCTCGTTTACGGGGATAGATAGGGAGCTTATGATATATTTGCTCGACGTGGCGAAAAGCTTTACGGAGCATCACGATCCTATGCTTGCCAGAGTTGAGGGAATAAGAATGTCAACTCGCCCCGATTACATCAACGAGGAAATAATGGACATTCTTGCGCGTTATCCTATAAAGACCGTAGAGCTCGGGCTTCAGAGTATGGATGACGAGGTCTTGTCCGCATCAAACCGAGGGCATAACGCACTTGACGCGGAGAAGGCTTGCAGACTTATAAAGGAGCGAGGATACGGGCTTGTGGGGCAGATGATGATAGGTCTGCCGGGGTCTTGTGCTGACTCTGAGATAAGGACGGCGCAAAAGATATGCGATATGGGCGCGGACGCGGCGAGAATATATCCTACTGTTACGTTCTATGACACAGAGCTTGCCTGTATGGCCGAGCGCGGAGAGTACGAGATGCTCTCAAACGAAGAGGCAATAATGCGCGCTAAAGAGGTGCTCAAGGTGTTCAGAATCAGAGGAGTGGAGTGCATAAGGATAGGACTTTGCGCCTCTGATAATCTCGGAGATGCAAGCTTAGTAAAGGGCGGAGCCAATCATCCCGCGCTTGGAGAGCTTGTGATGGGCGAGCTGTACTTTGACGATATGTGCGAGCTTGTGGAAGCCCAGATGCCCCATAAAGTCACCAAAGATAAGATACTCAACTTCTGTGTGCCGCAGGGAGAGCTTTCCAAGGCGATCGGACAGAGGGGTAAAAATAAATCACGGCTTGAGGAGAAATACAAGCCGATGATAGTCAAAATTAAAGAAGCGAATGTACCGAATTTAGTTCTGGAAATGACCGAACGTTAAAAACGGAGGTATAAATTGTATCTTAAGTCAATAGAAATGCAGGGCTTTAAATCCTTTCCCGATAAGACCAAGCTGGTGTTTGACGCGAGTGACGCGGACAGTTCGGAGACGGGAGTTACGGTAATAGTAGGCCCTAACGGAAGCGGAAAATCCAATATCGCGGACGCTATGCGTTGGGTTCTTGGAGAGATATCCTCAAAAACTCTGCGCGGAAGCAAGATGGAGGACGTAATATTCGGAGGAGCGGATAGCCGTAAGCCTATGGGCTATGCGGAGGTATCCGTAACCTTTGACAATACCGTCGGTCCATCGAGGCTTGAGTGTCCCTACGATGAGGTAACTGTTACAAGACGTTATTTCAGAGCGGGAGAGAGCGAATATTACATAAATCGCCGTGCAGTTCGTCTTAAGGATATCTATGAACTCTTTCTCAACACGGGTATAGGCCGTGACGGCTATTCAATAATCGGCCAGGGTAGAATAGCGGATATGGTATCTCGAAAGAGCGAGGAGAGACGAGATATCTTCGAGGACGCGTCGGGTATTGCAAAATACAGACATAAAAAGATCGAGGCAGAGCGTAAGCTTAAGGCGACCGAGGAAAATATGGTCAGAATAAACGACGTGTTTACCGAGGTAGCGGCGCAGGTAGGACCTCTTGAGAGAGAGTCTCAAAAGGCAAAGCGTGCTATTGAGCTTATGGAGGTTAAAAAGAAGGCAGACGTCAGTCTGTGGCTGTTTGACACGGAAAAGCTCCGCACTGATATCGCTACCGCCGAGGAGGCTCTGCGCCACTCCGAGTTTGATTTGAAGAATGCTGAGGACTCTATGCAATCGCTTGATGCGAGAAACGCCAAGCTGTATGAGGCATCACAGAACGGCAAGATAGCTCAGTCCCAGCTTCTCAATCTTATAAAGGAGCAGACCAACGAGGTATTCAGGCTTGACAGTGAGTTCAGAGTAAATGATAGCAATATCAAGCACACCGATGAGCTTATAGAAAACGCCAAGCAGGCGCTCCAATCAAGCAAGAACGTCCTCAAGGACGAGACGGAAAGGTCGGAGGGACACAGAGCCAAGATAGTAGAGCTTGATAAGCTTGCCCTGGCAAATTCCGAGAGCCTTGAGAAGATAGAGGATTCCGTTTTCGACGAAAAGCTTAAGATGGATAAGCTGAATAAGGATATAGACACCATCTTTGCCGACATCAAGGAGGCAGAGGATGCGGCTGTGGATATCAAGGTCAGAATATCCGTGCTTGAGAATGCCCGTGAGAGCGGAAGCGACAGAAACGCCGACGTTCTTGGCGATATAGAAAACTATGAAAACGAGTCCCGAAAGCTTGAAAAGGCTATGCAGGCAAAGCAAAAGACTGTGGACGAGTATTCAGATGCCATCGCTGGACTTGACGAGCAGACCGAGAGCATCGACACCTCCCTCACAGAGCTCAACACCTCAATAGGAGAGCTCTATTCCGAGCTTAACAACAAAAAACTGCGCGCAGAGTCTATATCCCACAGAATTAAGACCATAAAGGCTATGGAGGAGCAGTTTGAAGGATATAATAACAGTGTGCGATTTGTTATGAACAGCTACGCCGAGGGTAAGATAACCGACAGACATGGCGCACCCTGCGGTAAGATATACGGTCCTCTCTCCAAGGTCATATCGGTGGATTCCAAATATATCACGGCTATCGAGACAGCTCTTGCCAACAACCTCCAGCACATAGTTGTAGAGGACGAGGAAACGGCAAAGTCGGCTATGTACGCGCTAAAGAGAGCGGAGGCGGGAAAGGCTACGTTCTTCCCACTGACGTCTATGCGCCCACAGACCGAGACTGCAGAGATGAAGGAGGCTCGCGGCTTCCCGGGATATATCGCAATAGCGGACGAGCTCTGTAACTGCGAGGACAAATTTGATTGTGTAGTAAGCTCACTTCTTGGAAGAACTCTCGTGTTTGATAATATAGATAATGCGACCGTTATGGCTAAAAAGCTTTCCTACAAGGTCAAGGTTGTTACACTTGACGGTCAGCAGATACACGCAGGGGGCTCGTTTACAGGCGGCTCGTCAAAGCAGGGAGGAGGAATGCTCTCACGTGCCGACGAGGTAAAGAGACTTGTCGAGGAGTCAAAGCAGCTTGAGGGTAAGATAGCTACGCTTGAAAAAGAAACGGCAAAGCTTAAGGAAAAAATAGCCGACTTGACAGCCGACAGAAACGATATATCTGACCGCCGAGAGCTTATTACGGTGCTCAAGAACACCGAGCTTCAGGCTCTTGAGAAGATAGCGGGACAGTATGAGGCAAACAAGGCACTTCTCGATAAGCTTAAGGAAGATTACCGTCAGATGATAGAAATGAGCGACAGATATGAGGAGGACTTGGCAGCACTCAAGCTTGAGGAGCAGGCACAGAGCCATAAGATAGAGGAATTTACGTCGCTTAGAGACAAAAAGAACTCCGAGAGAGTAGACTGTGAGGACGCTATCCGCGCGCTTGAGGAGCAAAAGACTGCTAATATCATCAAGTCAAGCGAGATACAAAAGGATATCGAGACGGCAAAGGCTCTGCTTGAGGTGTCTCTCGAGCGTATAAGAAACTGCGAGGACGACATTCGTGCGGCAGAGGGACGTATAGAGAGCTATAGGGCACAGATAGAAAACATCGCGGTGGCTCAGAGCGAGAACAGAAAGAGATATGCCGAGAGCCAGACCTCTCTTGACGAGCTCAACGCAAAGAGAGCCGAGGTCGAGGAGGGAAATATCGAGTTCGAGAAGAAGCTCAACGAGATAAATACTATGCTGCGTGATAAGATGGCGGAGAAAGAGCTCATATTCAGAGTTCACACCACCAACGAGTCAAATCTAACCAATCTGCGCGAGAAGTACGATAAGCTTGCGGGCAAGCTCTGGGATGATTACGAGCTTACCAGAGCCGACGCGGTAGCACTTGGATATCCTGAGGTCGATGAGAGCAACAGAGCAGAGGTAGCGAGAACACAGACAGAGTGTCAGAATAAGCTCCGCTCTATAGGCCACGTTGACCTTGACGCAGTAAATAAATATAGCGAAATCAAGTCGAGATACGATTATATGTCCGAGCAGATAGCCGACCTTGAAAAAGCCAAGTCAGAGCTTGTAGGCATTATAACAAAGCTTGAAAAAGAGATGAAGGCCGCGTTCATTTCCTCGTTTGACCAGATAAACGAGAATTTCGGAAAGACTTTCTCCGAACTCTTTGGCGGAGGATCTGCGGAAATATATCTCACAGATCCCGAGAACGTGCTTGAGAGTGGAATCGAGATAAAGGCGGCGCCTCCCGGAAAGATAATCAAGAATCTTATGCAGCTTTCCGGTGGAGAGCAGGCGTTTATCGGAGTTGCTCTGTTCTTTGCAACACTCAAGGTAAACCCCACGCCCTTCTGTATCCTTGATGAGATAGAGGCGGCGCTTGACGAGGTCAACGTTGAGAGACTTGCACAGTACATCAAGCGTTACACGGACGGAACACAGTTTATTATGATAACCCACCGTCGTGGAACTATGGCGGCGGCGACCAGACTGTACGGAGTCACTATGCCCGAGCACGGCATATCAAAAATACTTAGCCTCGATGTCAAGGATATCGAGAAGAAGAAAGATGGTGAATGGAATGGCATTTTTGAGTAAGCTTTTTGGCAAAAGAAACAAGGACGAGAATGACTCTGAAAACATAAACGGAACAGCCCCCGAGCTCGACGGCGAGGATGGGCTTACGGATGAGGAGATAGAGGCGGCGGAGAAACTTGAGAACGAGCTTAAGGAGGAATATATAAACGCCACGCCGCTAGACCTCGACGGAGATTTCATTGATTTTGAAAGTCTTATAGACGACGATGACAATGAAACGGACGATGAGGAGCAGCTCGACGAGATATCCGAGACTGAGGATTCTGACACTCTGCGCGACGTAGAAACACTTTACGGCGATGAGGACACGAGCGATGAGGACGATGAGGACGAGGAAAAAATATCCTTCTGGGAGAGGCTCAAGCTCGGACTTGCCAAGACAAAGAAAGCTCTGTTCGGCTCTGTAAACGATATTCTTAAAAACTTTGTAAGAGTTGACGAGGATCTTCTTGAGGAGCTTGAGGAGCTTCTCATCATGGCGGATATCGGTGTGAGTGCTACCGAGGAGATAATCGACGAGCTCCGAGACAGAATACGCGACGGCAGGCTCAAGGAAAAGGAGCAGGTCGTGGATACTCTCAAGGAGATACTCAGCGAGATGATAGGCGAGCATCAGCCCTTGATGCTGGATACCACCCCCTCGGTGCTTTTAGTAATAGGAGTAAACGGAGCGGGAAAGACTACGTCCATCGGTAAAATATCCAAGAGACTGCGCCTTGCGGGCAAAAAGGTAGTGGTCGCGGCGGCAGATACATTCAGAGCGGCGGCTATCGATCAGCTTGAGGTATGGTGTAACAGAGCAAAGGTTGATATAGTCAAGCAGCAGGAGGGAAGCGATCCCGCGGCGGTTGTATTTGACGCTATCAGCTATGCAAAGAGCAAAAAAGCCGACGTTCTTGTGATAGACACCGCAGGCAGACTTCATAATAAGACCAATCTTATGAATGAGCTTGCAAAGATAAATCGCGTTATCGACCGTGAGTTGCCTGACGCTGCAAGGGAAACGCTCTTGGTGCTCGATGCGACCACGGGACAGAATGCGGTTATTCAGGCAAAGGAGTTTGGAAAGGCGGCAAGCATCACGGGTATAACGCTCAACAAGCTTGACGGCACCGCAAAGGGCGGTATAGTCATATCTATCAAGCGCGAGCTCGGGATCCCCGTGAAGTTCATAGGTGTCGGCGAGAAGATCGACGATATGCAGGAGTTTGATGCGGCTCAGTTTATCGACGCACTTTTTGAGTAATAACTCTTGCTTTTTTAAGCAAAAAGGAGACAAAATGAGTTTTTTAGATAATATTGCAGATAAATATATCTGTAAACGGACTAAAGATGTAAACGTGGGCAAGATAATTTTCAAAACTGTTGCGATCACGACGGCGGTTCTCGCATTTGTTCCCACGGTCTTTAAAATAAATAAGGGAAAGGGCTTTGATGCGTACGGTCTCCTCAGCCACGTCAAATACGAAAAGAGCATTGACGAAAACGGAGAGACCAGGCGTGACGTTTCAATAACACTGATAGATCTTTCTCGCTATGGCATTGAGTCGGAACGCGAGAATGAGGGAGAGGAAAATGAAGATAGTTCTTGCATCGCGTAACGCGAAAAAAATAAAGGAGCTTCGCGAGCTCCTGTCGGAAAACATTCCCGACGTGGAGATGCTTTCTCTTGATGACGTAGGAATATACGGTGAGATAGAGGAGAACGGTGAGACCTTTGAGGATAATGCCTTTATAAAGGCGTCCGTTGCCGCCGAGAGCGGATATATCGGCATTGGTGACGACTCGGGACTCTCGGTAAATGCACTGGGAGGTGCACCCGGAGTATATTCCGCAAGATATGCGGGAGAGCACGGTGATGACGAAGCGAATAATGTCTTTCTGCTCAAAAATCTTGAAAATGAGAGCGACAGAACGGCAAAATTCGTCTCTGTCGTGGCTTGTGTTTTCCCCGAGGACAAAGAGCACGGATATTTCTTCAGAGGAGAGACTGAGGGAGTGATACTCAAAGAGTATCGCGGAGAGGGTGGCTTTGGATACGATCCTCTGTTCTACTGTGAGCCTATAGAGAAAACCTATGCCGAAATGACGGCGCAGGAGAAAAACAGTATAAGCCATAGAGGAAAGGCTATGCGCCTCTTAGCAGAATTTTTAAGTAAAAAGGTAAAAGGATAAAATATGTTGACATCAAAACAAAGAGCATACTTGAGAGGACTTGGCTCAAACTGCCCCGCAATTATGCAGGTAGGCAAGGGCGGAGTCACCGAAAATCTTATAAAAACAGTTTCAGACGCGCTTGAGGCAAGGGAGCTTGTTAAGCTCAGTGTACTTGAGAATTGCGGCGAGAGTCCCCGTGATGTGCTTGACAAGCTTTGCCAGGCGCTTGGAGCCGATGGAGTTGCCTGCGTTGGAAAAAAAATAGTGCTTTACAGAGAATCAGAGGAGAAGAAGAGTATAATTCTTCCAAAATGAAAATGCTGAGAGTAGGAATTTTCGGAGGGGCATTTGCTCCCATACACAAAGGACATATAGCCGCGGCGAAGGCGTTTATGCAGCAGATGTGGCTTGACGTGCTTTTCATTATTCCCACGGGTATAAGTCCCCATAAGATCATGGACACCACAGCATCGGCGGAGGACAGGCTTGAGATGTGCAGAATAGCCTTCCGTGACGTTGAGGGTGTGATAATAAGTGATATGGAGATAAAGCGCGAGGGCAAGAGCTATTCGGTAGACACTCTGCGTGAGCTCGTTGGAGAGGACAGAAGACTGTTTATGCTCTGCGGCACAGATATGCTGCTTACTCTTGACACGTGGAACGAGATAGAGGAGATATTCGGCTTGTGCTATCCTGTATATATACGCAGGGAGAAAGACAGAGCTCTTGACAAGGTAATAATAGAGAAGCTTGCGGAATATAATGCACAATACGGCAAGAACGTCATAAAAATAGACGCTCCTGTGCTTGAGATATCCTCAAGAGAGATAAGGGATAGGCTCAGACGAGGCAAGGACGTGTCTGACGTTATGGACGCGGGAGTGCTTGAGTATATTAAGGAAAAGGGATTGTATTCAGATGATACAAAATAAGGTTATAACCGATGAGATGCTTGGCGAGTTACGCAAGCGCATCAGAGAGAGCATGTCGAGCTTCAGGCTTGCTCATACCCTCGGTGTAGAGGAAATGGCGGCACGCATCGGAGGCATATATTGTCCCGATAAGGTAAATCTGCTTCGCGCGGCGGCGCTTCTCCATGATATAACCAAGGAACTCTCTCCCTCGGCACAAAAGCGCATATTTGCCAAGCACGGAGTAGAGATGAGCCGCGATGTAGAAAATGCTCAGCCCACTCAACACGCTATAACCGCGGCTCTGGAAATCCCCGAGCTGTACGCGGATTTTGCCGACGGGGAGCTTATTGGAGCTGTCCGTTATCATACGACGGGCAGAGAGAATATGACACTCACGGAGAAGATACTTTATCTCTCGGATTATATAGACTTTACGAGAACCTACAGTGACTGCAAGGCATTGCGTGATATGTTCTGGAACGCAGACGTTGCGGGAATGACGGAGAGGGAAAGGCTTATTCATTTGAATAAGGTCATATTAAAGTCATTCGACCTGACCGTTATCGACTTGATAGAAAACGGCAGAATGGTGAGCGCAGATACCATAAACGCGCGAAACAGCTTGATGCTGGAAATAAAGAACCAAACAAAGCAAGATAAATAAATGAAGTAGCGTGAAAGTTGCTTTCAACTAAATAGAGAGATAATCTTTTTCACGGATTACTTTTGTGCCGCCGCGAGCGGCGGAATGGAGATTAATATGGAACAGACAAACAATCAGGAAGTAAAGTCTCTTGTGGGAGCGGCTCCCGCTGAGATAGCAGAGGTCATAGCCGAGATACTTGACAACAAGAAGGCAAACGACGTCAAGGTGATAGCCGTCGGAGATAAGACCATCATAGCCGACTATTTCGTGCTTGCAAACGGAAACACCAACACGCACGTAAAGGCTTTGTGCGACGAGGTTGAATATAAAATGAATCTTGCGGGAGTTGAGCCTGCGAGAATAGAGGGAAGACAGGGTAACTCTTGGAGAGTTATCGACTATTCAAGCGTTATAGTCCATGTCTTCGATAGAGATGCACGTGAATTCTATAAGCTTGATAAGCTTTACACAGATTTTGAATAAAATGGGCATAAAAAAGGGGCTGCTTCATTTAGCGCAGAACAAAAGCCACTTTTATGAGCCTAGACAAAAAACAACTTAAAAATATAGTTTTTGTCTTTCAAATATAGAAATCCGCCGATTTTTTCGGCGGATTTCCTCATTTTATTTGGCTTT